>CAYVRD010000038.1:0-19344 GCA_964454195.1 uncultured Clostridia bacterium | reverse complement strand
TCTATCTGGTAGTTAAGGCTGGTCAGGTGATAGGAGTAGAGTCTACTCCGGAGGCAGAGGTGAATGGGCATGCTCTATGTGTTATAGGGCGTTTCGGCTACGAGTTTATCCATCATCGGGAGCGGCTGAAAAAGCCATTAGTGCGCAAGGAAGGACAGCTGGTGGAGACTAGCTGGGAGGAAGCTTTGGAGGTAGTGGCCCAAAACCTTAGCAGTGTGAAGGAAAGGTTTGGAGCCGATGCTATTGCGGGCTTAAGCTCTGCCCGTTGCACCACAGAAGAAAACTATTTGATGAACAAATTTATTCGGGGAGTGATTGGCACTAATAATATCGACCACTGTGCCCGCCTCTGACACGCTGTAACCGTCGCTGGTTTAGCGACTTCATTTGGCAGTGGTGCCATGACTAACCCTATTGGAGATATTATACACAACGACTTTATAATGGTATTGGGCTCAAATACCACTGAAGCCCATCCGGTAATTAGCTATCAGATGATCAAGGCAGTGCGGGAAAAGAATGCCCAGCTGGTGGTGATAGATCCGAGAAAAACTGAGCTGGCCCAGTTGGCCAATTATCATTTGCAGCTTAAGGCTGGCTCCGACTTAGCACTTTTAAACACCATGGCCCAGGTAATCATTGCTGAAGGTCTATATAACAAGGCATTTGTGGAGGAGCGAACAGAGGACTTTGACTTAGTGAAGGATGCAGTAGCCAAATATACCCTCCAGTATGGGGCAGACATTACTGGTATTGCTCCAGAGGTGATTCGGGAAGTGGCGAGAAGCTATGCTGGAGCTACTAATGGAGGCATTTATTACACCATGGGTATTACTCAGCATATCACCGGCACCCACACAGTAATGGCAATAGCCAATCTGGCTATGCTGACTGGTCACGTGGGCAAGCCTTATGGTGGAGTAAATCCTCTCCGAGGGCAAAACAATGTCCAAGGAGCTTGTGATATGGGGGCATTGCCTACTACTGTCACAGGCTATCAGAAGGTAACCGATGAAGGAGTGCGCTTGAAGTACAAGGAGGCTTGGGGAGTAGATTTACCCCAGCTGCCAGGATTAACTGTGGGCGAGATGATGGAGTCGGCACTACATGGTAAGCTGAAGGCAATGTACATTATGGGAGAAAATCCCCTAGTTACTGACCCGGATGCCAACCATGTGGAAAAGGCCCTCAATAACCTAGACTTTTTATTAGTACAGGATATATTTCTTACCGAGACAGCTCAGTTGGCTCACGTAGTATTGCCTGCTGCCAGCTTTGCTGAAAAGGATGGTACCTTTGTCAATACAGAACGTCGAGTGCAGCGGGTACGCAAGGCAGTGGAGCCGGTAGGGGATGCTAAGCCCGACTGGGAAATTTTCCAGCTGCTATCTAAGAAAATGGGATATGATATTAGCTATAGCCACCCCAGTGAGATTCTGGAAGAGATAGCCCAGCTGACCCCAAGCTATGCCGGAATCAACTACTCTCGCTTAGAGCAAGGGGGCCTACAATGGCCTTGTCCAGCTACTGACCATCCGGGAACTCCTGTGCTCCACCTAAATAGCTTTGCCAGGGGAAAAGGGAAGTTTGTGCCTGTGGAATACCTACCTCCCGCTGAACAGGTTTGCCAGGAGTACCCCTTTGTATTAAATACAGGTCGTCGATTATACCACTATCATGCTGGCTCTATGACCAGGAGAGGGGTGGGCTTAAATGAGCGCTTTGGCCAGGAGTATCTAGAGATTAACCCAGTGGACGCAGCTAAGCTTAAAATTAGAGATGGAGAGCTGGTTAAGCTGACCTCCCGTAGAGGGGAGATAGAGATTTATGCCAATATAACTGATGTGGTTCCTCCGGGTATGGTGTTTACCTCTTTCCACTTCTCAGAGGTAGCTATCAACAAGCTTACAAATACCGCCAGAGACCCTATTGCCAAGGAGCCAGAGTTAAAGGTGTGTGCAGTGAATATCACACCGGTAGCCCACCTCCCCTAAAGGCAACTCCATTTTTCACCCTATCCTTCCTCAAATATTCCTTTTGTATCATTAATAAAAGGGATAATTATTGTGAATTATAAAGCTGGGAAGAACCTTTTTATAGGTAAAAAGAGGAATTGTCATATTTGGAGCAGAAATTATGAGAAAACATTTTAATTTCTCATAAATAGGAGGAAGAGCAATGGCTGAAAAGGATGAACAGCTGATAGCAGCAATTAAAGTAGTGTTAGTAGATAACAAATTAACCTGTGCCCAAGCTCATAAAATTGCCGAAGAGCTACAAGTTAGTTTAGCGGAAGTAGGAAAAAAAGCTGATGATTTGGGGATCAAGCTCTCTAAGTGTCAATTGGGGTGCTTTTAAAATGGAATTTTTTTCGGTTATTTCCCCAGACGATGCTAAGCAGGTAATAGCAGATAATTGGCGCTGTGAGCGCAAGCGGATTTTAAAGCCCTTGACCCAGTGCCTGGGACACATTTTGGCTGCACCTATCCAGGCCAGGGAAAATGTGCCCGGGTTTGCCAAATCAACTGTTGATGGATATGCGGTCCAAGCTAGTAGTACCTTTGGTGCCTCCGAGAGCCTGCCCGCCTATCTGGAGCTGGTAGGTCAGGTAGAAATGGGTCAAGAATATAGAGGTTCATTAGCAGCTGGTCAAGGTATAAAGGTACCTACCGGGGGCATGCTGCCTCAGGATGCAGACGCAGTAGTAATGTTTGAGCAGGTGGAGGATGTGCATCAGAGCATGATTGCTGTTTTAAAGGCAGTAGCTCCAGGGGAAAATCTCATAGTAGCAGGAGAAGATGTGACAGCGGGTGCTGAGGTGCTGACAGCCGGTCGTAAGCTTAAGCCTGTAGATATTGGTCTTTTAGCAGCGGTGGGACAGTTAGAAGTACCGGTATTAGAGCCTATTCGAGTAGGTATTATTTCTACTGGTGATGAGGTGGTAAGCCCGGATCAGCCAGTTGCCCCTGGACAAATAAAAGACATCAACTCCTACACCTTAGCCAGCTTTGTGACGGCTGCTGGAGGAGAGCCTACAATCTACGGAATTGTGCCCGACGAATACGATCTGTTAAAGAAGAGGATTATAAAATCAGTTTCTGAGAACCACATTACCCTGGTATCTGGAGGTAGCTCAGTAGGTACCAGGGATTTTACTTGGCGGATATTAGAGGAACTAGGAGAACCGGGAATCCTATTTCATGGGGTATCCATAAAGCCAGGTAAGCCCACCCTGGCAGCTGTAGCAGAGGACAGGCTTATCTTTGGCTTGCCTGGACACCCTGCCTCGGCACTAACCGCATACAACCTGTTGGTGGACGAGCTAATCCGCTGGGGTCAATATCTGGAACAGCCCATTGAAGAGCTGCGCAATAAGGTTACTGCAGTCTTGACCAAGGGCGTCGCCTCAGCTCCTGGGCGTAAGGATTATATACCAGTGACTATTCAACAGGCAGGAGAGCAATGGAAAGCTACTCCTATTCTAGGCAAATCGGGACTAATTCTACCTATTATAAAATCTGATGGATACATGGTAATCCCCCTCCACAAAAATGGCATGGAGCCGGGGGAGCTAGTGACCATCACACTTTGGTAGGAGGGAAAGACATGAGTAGCGTGAAGAGATATTTGCACAATAAACCTAGAGAATTGGCGCTGGGACAGCTTCTAGAAACGTTGGCAGCTCAAGATTTCTTTGCCGGGCAGCAAGAGGTAATTCCACTGGAGGAAGCCTTGGGTAGGGTAACCTGCCAGCCCATCTTTGCTAGAAATTCGGCACCCCACTACCCAGCCTCTGCTATGGATGGCTACGCAGTGCGGGTTCAGGATACCTTTGGAGCTTCAGAGACAAATCCTATTCTACTCAAGCTAGGGGAGCAAGCAGTGATAGTGGATACGGGAGATCCGGTTCCCCAAGGCTTTGATGGGGTAATCATGGTGGAGGATGCCCAACAGGTAGAAGGGGAGCTAATAGAAATCATCAAGCCAGCCTATCCCTGGCAGCATGTGCGGCAAATAGGAGAGGATATTGTGGCCTCTGAGCTGGTGCTACCTCCTTACCATACTATTACTCCTTATGATTTAGGAGGCCTAGCTGCAGCTGGAGTGGCTAATGTTCCAGTTATCCGCAAAATCAGGGTGGCTATCATTCCTACAGGGACAGAGTTAGTTCCCGTAGGCAGTGAGCTAAGGTCTGGAGATATTGTAGAGTACAATACCCTGGTATTGGGTGGTCTAGTGTCCCAGTGGGGTGGAGAGGTAACCCGATTTCCCATTGTCCCCGACGATTATGAAGCTATAAAAGGAGAAGTGGTAAAGGCTCTAGAGCAGCACCACCTAGTGATAATCAACGCCGGCTCTTCAGCAGGGCGAGAGGACTTTACCTCGGATATAGTGGCAGAGCTGGGAGAGGTGCTTACCCATGGGGTGGCAATCAAGCCGGGAAAGCCCACCATACTAGGGGTGGCCCAGCACAAGCCGGTCATCGGCATTCCAGGCTACCCGGTTTCGGCAGCCCTAGTCTGTCAAATATTTATCAAACCAATTTTAGACCGCTGGTATCACCAGCCTAATGACTTAGGTGTAAGCATTCAGGCTAGCCTAGCCAAGAAGGTGAACTCTAGCCTGGGCAGTGATGACTTTATCAGAGTAAAGCTGGGCAAGGTCAATGATATGATAATAGCTGCTCCCATATCTAAAGGAGCAGGGGTAATCACCTCCCTGATGGAAGCCGACGGCATTCTGACAGTTCCGGTGGAACGAGAAGGCTATGGCCAAGGCACCAAGGTGGACATTAGGCTTTTGGTGGACCCGGGGGCAATAGAGCGCCGGGTGGTAGTGTCGGGAAGCCACGATATCAGTCTAGACATCTTGGACTACTGGTTAAGCAGGGCAAAGGGCTTTCGCTTTGCCGCCACCAATGTGGGGAGTCTTGGGGGTTTAATGGCTTTGGCCAAGGGGGAGGCTGAGTGTGCAGGGATCCACCTGCTAGACCCGGCCAGTGGACAATACAACATTCCCGATATCCAAAAGCTGTTGGTCAATATACCTATTAGGCTGGTGAATCTGGCCTATCGACAGCAGGGCTTTATGGTACCTAAAGGAAATCCTAAAAACCTACAGAGAATAGAGGATTTGACCCAGGGGCAGCTGTCCTTTGTCAACCGACAGAGGGGATCAGGGACCCGGGTGCTGCTGGACTACATCTTAAAAGAAAAGCAGCTGTCTCCCCAGGATATCCCAGGCTACCAAAGGGAGGAGTTTACCCATCTGGCGGTGGCGGCAGCAGTTTACAACAACACTGCCGATGTGGGGCTAGGTATTTTAGCCGCAGCCAAGGCCTTTGACCTGGACTTTATTCCAGTAGCGGAGGAGCGGTATGATCTATGTATTTTGGCCTCATCCTGGGATAAGGAGCCTATTCAGGAGATGCTAGCCATACTTAACAACCAAGTGTTTCAGGATGAGCTGTATTTACAGGGCGGCTATGACCTACGAGACTGTGGAAAAATTCTGTGGGAGGGATAGCAGATGCTGCGGATAGGAATAATTACTGCCAGCGATAAAGGGGCCAAGGGCGAACGGGTAGACACCAGTGGGCCAAAAATAAAGGAGCTGGTAGCTCAAATGGCGGGACAGGTAGAGGCCTACGTTATAGTGCCCGACGATTTTGAGACCTTAAAGAGCACCATGATGGATTTTGCCGACAACAAGCAGCTGGATATAGTTTTTACCACCGGTGGCACTGGCTTTAGCCCCCGGGATGTAACCCCCGAAGCCACCATGGCAGTGGTGGAGCGCCCCACTCCCGGGATACCCGAGGTGATGCGTCTAGAGAGCTTGAAGATTACCCCTAAGGCAATGCTGTCTCGAGCTGCAGCGGGCATCCGGGGCAAAACTCTTATTGTCAACCTCCCTGGCAGCCCCAAGGCAGTGGCCGAGTGTCTGCAGGCTATCATGCCAGCATTGCCCCATGGAATTGAGATCTTAAAGGGAGAGGCCAGTGAGTGCGCCCAGCCAATTAAGTCTAAGGATACTAACTAGATAGTAAAGATGCTAATTAAATAGTATGAATAAATAACAGCCAATTGGGACATATTCTTGTTGGGTACTTTTTCCTAGCAAGCATATAATTACCCCAAAAGGGCTGTTTTTTTATAGAAATTCAATAGTTGAAGAAAAAAATTATATTTTTTTCCCAAAAAGCCCTTTATTTTCTTTGGAAATTTGCCTATTATATTAAATAGATATTAGCACTCATTCAAAGCGAGTGCTAACAATAAATTAAACTAAAATAAAAGATTAAGTGAGGAGGATCTGCATGAACATTAAACCATTAGGCGATCGAGTTGTCATCAAAGTCCTTGCAGGCGAAGAAAAGACTGCTAGCGGAATCGTACTTCCAGACACCGCTAAGGAAAAGCCCCAGGAGGGTGAAGTAGTTGCTGTAGGAAGTGGCAAGCTACTAGACAATGGAACAAAGGCTGCTTTAGAAGTTAAAGTAGGCGACAGAGTAATTTACTCCAAATTTGCTGGCACCGAGGTTAAGGTTGCTGGTCAAGAGTACTTGATCTTAAACGAAAGAGATATTTTAGCAGTAACTAACTAATTAGTAAAATAAGGAGGGAATACATAAAATGGCTAAGCAAATTATTTTCAGTGAAGAAGCTAGACACGCTCTTGAGAGAGGTGTTAACAAACTAGCTGACGCTGTAAAGGTTACTTTAGGACCTAAGGGAAGAAACGTGGTGTTGGATAAGAAGTTTGGTTCTCCAACAATTACTAACGACGGTGTTACTATCGCTCGTGAAATCGAATTAGAAGATCCATTTGAAAATATGGGAGCTCAGTTAGTAAAGGAAGTTGCTACTAAGACTAATGACGTAGCAGGTGACGGTACTACTACTGCTACTGTTTTAGCTCAAGCAATGATCAGAGAAGGTCTTAAAAACGTAGCTGCTGGTGCAAACCCAATGATTATCAAAAAGGGTATCCACAAGGCAGTTGCTAGAGCAATTGATGAAATCAAGGCTATTTCCCAGCCAATCGAAAGCAAGGAAGCTATCGCTCAGGTTGCTTCAATCTCCGCTGCTGACGAAGAAATCGGCGACTTAATCGCTGAGGCTATGGAAAAAGTGGGTAAAGACGGTGTAATCACTGTTGAAGAATCCCAAGGCTTTGGTACTACTCTAGATGTGGTAGAAGGTATGCAGTTTGACAGAGGCTACATTTCTCCATACATGGTAACTGACACTGACAAAATGGAAGCAGTTTTAGACGAGCCATTCATCCTAATTACTGACAAGAAAATCGGCTCCATTCAGGAAATCCTTCCTGTATTGGAAAAGGTAGTTCAAGGAGGAAAACCATTAGTTATTATTGCTGAAGATGTAGAAGGGGAAGCTCTAGCTACATTAGTAGTAAATAAACTAAGAGGAACCTTCACTTGCGTAGCTATTAAAGCTCCTGGCTTTGGTGACAGAAGAAAGGCTATGCTACAAGATATCGCTGCTTTAACAGGCGGTCAGGTAATCAGTGAAGAGGTTGGCTTAAAGCTAGACAACACTTCCTTAGATATGCTGGGTAGAGCAAGACAGGTTAAGATTGGTAAAGAAGAGACTGTAATCGTTGATGGCCGTGGCAACAGCGAAGACATCAATGCTCGCGTAGCTTCCATCCGTCGTCAAATCGAAGAAACTACTTCCGATTTCGACCGGGAAAAGCTTCAAGAGAGATTAGCTAAGCTTTCCGGTGGTGTGGCTGTAATCGGCGTAGGTGCTGCTACTGAAACTGAAATGAAAGAAAAGAAACACAGAATCGAAGACGCTTTAGCTGCTACAAGAGCTGCTGTTGAAGAGGGTATCGTAGCTGGTGGTGGTACTGCACTACTAGACGTATTAGCATCCTTAGACGAAATTCAGCTTGAGGGAGACGAGCAAACTGGTGTAAACATCGTGAAGAAGTCTCTTGAAGAGCCAGTAAGACAAATTGCTAACAACGCTGGTCTAGAAGGCTCAGTAGTTGTTGAGAAGGTTAAAAATTCTGGAAAAGGCGTTGGCTTTAACGCTGTAACAGAAGAGTACGTAGACATGGTAGCTAAAGGTATCGTTGACCCAGCTAAGGTTACTCGCTCCGCATTACAAAATGCAGCAAGTATCGCATCCATGGTATTAACAACTGAAACCCTTGTAACTGACCTGCCAGAGAAAAACCCAGGCGGCGGAATGCCTCCAGGCATGGGCGGCATGGGCGGTATGGGCGGCATGATGTAGTAAAGGCCTGAAAAAATCAGAGGTAGTTCATAAGCTCGCTGAGCTTATGAGCTACCTCTTTCTTTTTGCTAATCCCACTCCAGCTTCAGCCAGTAACTTATCTTAATAAGCTCTGAGCTAAACAACGATAACCTGATAGAGCTGCGCAAGTTTAGGCCCAACGAAGCAGTAAGGTTATCCTCATAGTATTAAGCCTCATAGTATTATTAAAAGTATAAGCTTCAGCTATATAGTAAATATTAAAGTAAAGAATTCTATTGTAGGAGGCAAAGTATGCTTGGTAGTAGAATGTTTAGAAGCAAACTTACTATTCGAAATGAAAAAATGCAATCAAATATAGATGTTTCAGAGGCTCATCACCTGTGGAGTCTATTATCTAATAGATATATTTTTATTGACACTATGAACTCTCAGCGCAACTTTACTCATGACGTGGATTTTAAATATATAATTCAAAAGTTGATAGATTCCCAAAAAGAAGAATCTGAAATGATTTTGAAATTATTAAATAAATATTCTATTCCTGGTCCTACCCCTAGTTCAAAAGATCTAAACGTAACAGGAAACCCCCAAGTAGTAAATGATAGAATTATTGGCAATATGATATATAATTATATGAAGGTTGATTTATCTGTACTAATTTTAACCTTAAGAGATGCACATAATAATGACAATATAAGAAAGTTATTTCAACAACTCCTCACCAAAGCTTTCAAGAGCGTAGATAAATTTATCATTTATCTAAAAATGAAGGGGTGGATAGATTTTCCCCCTTTATACCCTTATGTACAGCCTAGAGCTAAAGAAAAAGTCGCAAATAATGAAATTTTCCTTTTATTGAACCATTTAATTTTTCGTTATACTAACATTCGACAGACTGAACTGTATTCCAGCTTTGCTTCTGACACACAGTTTAGAATTATTCTACAGCAAGGTGTAAGCATTTTATCTAAACAAGCTATAATGTTAGAGGACAAACTCATCTGCTATGGAGTTAGCTTGCCTACTCGCTTTACCGAAACTATTCCTGCAATAGAGGATACACAGCAATTAGAAGAAAAGTTTATGTTTATTAGTATGCTCAATGGTATGCAAAATGCCGCTGGACTTCATGGTAATGCAATTCAGAATATTATTGTAAATGATAAAATAAGGCAATTATTTATAGACTTAGTGCTTAGTGAGATTAAACTTATAGATAATATGGTCAAATTTGGTAAAGTTAAGGGTTGGATTTATATAACCCCTACCTATAAATTTGGTGGATTCTAGGATGAATTAACTTAGAAGCATATCCTTTGTTTAATTGACAAGTCTAATTTCTTGCTCTGCGCAAACAATAATAATCTATTGCGCTTTTACTATCCTTTATTAGTCTCATGGTTTCCTCTTTAAATTCCAATTTGTTGCCATAGCCAATATAACAAACACAGCCATTACTACAGCTAGATAATATTTCTCGTAGTTAGCAGTATTATCTGCCATAGCAAAGAATAGGTATAGGTCCTGGTCAGGTAAGTCAGCAAAATTTCCAGCCCAGTCTAAACTCATCCTCCTTGTTTAAAGCCAGGGAGCTATGGAGAATGTGAGGAAATGGAAACTCTATATTAATGCTTAGATTTGAGAAGTCTCTCCAGTTTACAGCTGGTGACAGTAGGTAGAATCTCCAGGGGGTAATACAGCAGTAAAGGTCTGAGACCTTATCCCTGTCAATTCCCAGGATAGAAAACCATGGGCCTCGTATGTCCTGCCAGAACGGGGACTAATCCAGGTAAGGTCGTAGCTCTTTTTAACTGCCAGTTTTATTACGAAATATCCTAGTGTGCGTTTCACAGGATTCATCAACTAATCAGTCCTCTGACAGCATAAGTCCGCCTGGGGTGGCTGAAGTGGAGATACTGATGGATTATAGCAATATAACTGATTATACAAGAAATGCAGATCCCGGACTGGTTTTAGGTATTAAAAGTTCGCCCATATTAAATCAGTCCGTTATCAAGCATGACATTACCTTTACAGTTCATCAGGTGATAGCCGATGCTACCCGAACAATACTTATTTTCAGCTATGAGCTACCTGATAGGATGATTAATGATGGGCATAAAGATAGGGATGGTAACCCAGACCCTTTTGAAGATAATAGCGGAAGATTATACGAAAGGTTTAAAATCGTTGGATTTTCTGCTTATACTAGTCAGCGCAAGCATATAGATGAACAAAAAGTGACAGGTATTGCCTATTTTTCACCACTATACAGTGAAATAGAAAGGATAACTGTAACTGCTGAGAATTTAGATGGGATCATCAATGCCACTTGGTCTGTGGAAGTTCCTATAATCTTCATGGAAGAGATAGAAGGTAGAGATAAGATAACCCATAAGATGCTAAAGGCAGAGAAAGAAGGGCTTGTATTTACAGTTGTAGATCTGACTCTTAAACTGTTGATAGCGTCTAATTCAGCTATTAGTTCAACATAAGCAGGCATGTGCAACTTCATTTCCTCCAGCTGATACCAATTACCTGTTTTTGATGTGGTAGTTTATCTCTCCTATCAAGATTGGGAAATAGATATTAGGTAGCCGAAGAATATCCAGATTCAGCAGATGTAGTGAAACAGTTTGATTTTAGCTGATATTTTATGAAAATCACTACGAAAGCTAGTCTTGCTATTGACAGCTATGAGATATAAGTTTAAAATTATAGTAACAGTACCCACCACGCCTCTTCACAATGCGTACCACGGTGGGTCATTTTATTTTATGGAGAAAATAAAAATGAGAATAGAAGGAAAAGAACGTATAAAAAAACCTACAACTTTCCAGGAACAAATAGATATCCTAAAGGAAAGGGGTATGATAATAGAAGACGAAAGGGTAGCGCTAGATTTACTAAGTCGAATTAACTATTATCGATTTAGCGCTTATGCCTTATCCTATAAACATAAAAATAGATATTACCACGGAGTTTCCTTTCATAAGGTTAAGAATCTGTATGACTTTGATAAAAAATTACGGAATTTATTACTAGGGGCCCTTGAAACTATAGAAATATCATTTAGAACACATATTGCTTACCTTCTTGCTCATAAATATGGAGCATTAGGATATATGAATCCAAGTAATTTTATTAATAAACAACTACATGCTGACATAATGAAAAAGCTTAACTTTGAAATTGAAAGAAGTAGAGAATTATTTATAGCCCATCATAAGAAGGAATACGAAGGGGTTTTCCCTGTATGGGTAGCAATAGAAGTTATACCCTTTGGTTTACTATCAAAAATGTACTCCAACTTAAAAAAAGAAGATAAAGAAGAAATCTCTAAAAATTACTACAACCTTCCCCATAAATACATTAAAAGCTGGTTACATGTGCTGGCAACGGTTCGAAATATATGTGCACATTTTGGGAGAATTTATAATAAGAAGTTAACAATAAAGCCCCTGCTTCATAGGAAAGACATAGAAGCGGAGATAAAAAATGATACAATAATAGCTGTTTTAGCTATTATGGGTAAATTGATAAAAGACAAAGCCGAATGGAGAAGTTTTTTAACCAATATTAAAGCGTTAATTGAACAATATGAAGATGTAGATATTAGACTAATGGGCTTTCCAGATAATTGGGAGCAAATTATATATTAGAAGCAAGTGGTCTCTAAGCTAAAGTGGAGCTGTTTCCTGCAAACGCCCGTTCTCACATTGTGCTCCAAACCTATTGCTACAACTAAAAAACCATGGTATTTTTACCTTAAAGCCGGAAGTACTAACTTTCTGGCTTTTTGTCTTTTTCTGGGGCCATCCGGCGGGCCCCTGGAGGGACAATCTCAGATGAGAGGAGGTGTGACTATGGCAGTAATGAAAAATCCCTTAGCCACTAGAATAGTTGCAACGGTTGAAGTGGGAATGGACCCTGACACAGGGGAACCAATCACTAGAAACAGAACCTTCAACAATGTTGTACCTAATGCATCCATTGAGCCTGCCACCAACTCATGAACTTTTATCCTTTGACACTGCAGAATGGATAGCCAAAGAGCTAGCCAAATCTTTTAAAAGTGAAGTTGTGGCAGTATATGCCGGTGTTGGAAAAAGCGGCCTTTTCCGAGACATGCAGTTTAACAATGTGGAACGTGAAGTCATTAAGGCTGCTGTAAGAACTCGTGAGATTCGGCTGGTAGTAGCAACCGATGCCGCTTGCGAAGGATTGAACCTGCAAACATTAGGTACCTTGATTAATATTGATCTTCCTTGGAATCCCTCACGGCTTGAACAACGCCTGGGTAGAATCAAGCGATTCGGTCAGGCGCGTAAATTTGTAGATATGCTCAATCTTGTCTACAGCCAAACTCAGGATGAAAAGGTCTATAACGTATTATCAGAACGCCTGCGGGACACCTATGATATTTTCGGTAGTCTTCCTGACACGATTGATGATGAGTGGATTGAAAATGAAGAAGAGCTTAAAGACCGAATGAATGAATACATTCACGAAAGGGAAAAGGCTCGGGACGCTTTTACTGTGAAATATCGTGGGACCATAGACCCTAAGGCACATTTATGGGAGCGATGTGCGTCAGTACTTTCTCGTCGTGACATTGTAAGCAAACTAAGTGAACCTTGGTAAAAGGAATGCAATTAAGGAGTTATGCTTATATTGTCTGAGAGCTACTAGGTTCTTAAGTGCTAACTAGCCCAACGGAAAAAAGCATAATAGCTCCTGATGCAAAATATCCGGGTTTTGTCAAAAAAATGAGTTGCATTTTACAAATCATAATTGGGACGCTATTCTACTAATAAGATGAGCAGCTGAGTTTTTTTCAATTTCCTCAGTATAGTTTTTACATTTCTTAAGTTTTTTTAAAACAAGTGGAATGAATTTTAGCTTATTATTCTCTCCTATGGTTCTTTCAATTAAGTAATACATCCTGTGGAAATACCCCAAGCGGAAGTGGAAAAATATTTGCTTAACATGTTGGAGAATAATGATAACGCTCACTCTTTTGTCAATCAGGCGGTTAGTGCCATCAAATTTTACTATAGAGAGGTGTTGAATAAGGGAGATTACATTAGTGGTATTGCCAGGCCAAAGAAAGAAAAAAAGCTACCTTCAGTTCTTAGTCAATCAGAAGTAATATCCATTATTGATGCAATACATAATGCTAAACATAAAGCCCTAATTATGATAATTTATGCTGCTGGTCTCAGGGTTAGCGAAGTTGTAAAACTAAAGATTAGTGATGTAGATTCGGATCGTAATCTTATTAGAGTTTATCAAGGCAAAGGACGAAAAGATAGATATACTTTGCTATCCAAAGCAGCTTTAGAAATGCTTCGCATTTACGTAAAGGATTACAAACCAACGGGATGGCTTTTTCCTGGCTACAAAAATGATGAACCTCTAACCACCAGGTCTGTCCAAAAAGTTTTTAGTCGTGCTTGTCAAAAAGCTGGAATAACGAAAAATGCTACAGTTCATACCTTGCGCCATTCCTTTGCCACTCACTTATTGGAAGCTGGAGTAGATATAAGATACATACAAGAATTGTTAGGGCACAGCAGTTCTAAAACAACGGAAATATACACTCATGTAAGTACTAGACATATTAGCAGTATTATTAGCCCGCTAGATCAATTGTTTCAGCAACAACAAAATAACCGTCAACCATAGGGGGCATTTCCGACATATGTCGCAAATACCCCCAGAGATAGATTATATTACGAAATACATCGCAGATGTACTAGTTAGCCGAAATTGCAGTACACAGTATATTGAGTTATTTAATAAATTTAATTAAGGATTTAATTTAGAAGTTAGTTTAAAAAAATTCCTAAAGAAATATGAAGTTAAGTAAATAGGTAGTTGACAAAAGTAAGATAATATTATACTTTAAATACATAGATTAGCAATGCATCTTAAAGCAATGATAGCATGGGAGGTAAGCATGAGAGTTAGCAAGGAATTGCTTAAAGGTAGTACAGTTATTTTAGTATTAAGTTTATTAGAACAAGAACCAATGTATGGTTATCAGATGACAAAGGAGATTGAGAAGAAATCTAGTGGTATATTCACGTTTAAAGAAGGTACACTTTATCCTATTTTACATTCTTTGGAAGCTGATGGTATGATTATTTCCTACTGGTGGGGAAATGAAGGTGGCCGCCAAAGAAAGTACTATCAAATTAGTGATAAAGGCAAACGATTTTATAAAGATAAAAAACAAGAGTGGGCAACTTTTCGCTCAGCAGTTGATAGGGTTATAGCCGGGGAGGCATATGTATGGAATTAAAGTATAATAAAAAGGTTCAGTTATATATTGAACAGGTCTGCTCCAGGGTGAAATTTCGGGAAGCTCATGAAGAAATTAGAATGGAATTGGAAGACCATTTACAAGAACGTGTCCAGGAATTTATTGAAGAGGAGTTTGCTCAAGATGAAGCCGTTGATAAAGCAATTGAGCAAATGGGAGAGGCTTCACTGGTAGGGGAGCAACTGAACAAAGTTCACAAGCCTCAACCTGAATGGGGTGTCCTAGCTATAAGTATAGTGTTCATTAGTTTTGGTTTACTGGCAATGTATTTTATGGAAAGACATGGAGTGCTGAATATAAATGTCACTATTTTTGAAAGAACTCTTATTTTTACTATTTTGGGGATCCTTTTTATGACAGGTCTATATTATTTTGACTATCGTAAGCTGGAAAGATATTCAATTCACATCTATTTGGGGAATCTTACATTGCTACTTCTTACTTTTGGCCTTTTTGGTAGAAAAGTAGGAGGTAAAGTTTGGCTAAGTATAGGAACAATCCAGGTGGATATTTTAAGTATTAGTGCTTTTTTATTTATTATTGCTATAGCTGGGATTTTGAACAGATGGAATTGGATTGAACCCAAAAAAATAGGACAGGGTTTGTTGTTAATATTGGTACCAATGGTTGTGCTGGCAATAGGTGGGTCTTTTGATGCTGTATTAATTTACTCTATAGCCTGTATGGTAATGCTCATAGGTTCAGGGATAAAATTGAGATATATTTTGACATCACTGGCTTTTTTTATTAGTATTTTAACAATGTTCATTGTTAGTGCTCCGTACCGGCTGCAGCGATTACTTGCCTTTATCAATCCCCAGACAGATCCTTTGGGTAACGGGTGGATATATTTACAGTTAAGACAGCTAATTGAAAGTGCAGGATTTCTGGGGCGGGGTTTTAATCAGGAGGTAGCCATCCTGCCTGAAGTTCATACCGATTTTATATTTACCTATCTGGTGTATACTTTTGGCTGGCTTTCCGGTATGTTGCTGGTTGCGCTGGCAGCAGTTTTCCTGTTTAGAGTAGCAAACATCTCCAAAATAGTAAAAAGCAATTATGCCAAACATCTTATCACTGGTATTGTTGTGTACTTTGCCCTACAGTTTAGTGGAAACATTTTTATGAATTTAGGATTAGGACCAATGATAGGAGTTGGTTTGCCATTTATCAGCTATGGTGGGTCCCAGTTAATTATTAATGCAATGGCTTTAGGTTTAATCTCGAGTATTTATAGACGTAGATTTTTTTCGGACAATTATAAATCAGATAAAGATATATTTACTACAGAATAATAACCAAAAACCATCAATATAGAAAAAAGGAGGGATATAATTTTAATTTAATTAGGAAGTAAGATGCAAATTCTAAAAAATGGAGGTAAGGAAATGATGAAGAAAGCAAATATCATAATATTAACATTTTTTTCATAATCTCACTATTTTCATTTTCAGCTTTTGCTGAAAACAACCCATCAAATGAAGCTATGGATGTTTTAACTTCTTATTTAGATGCCGTAGAAAAAGGCAATATTGACGAAATGGTTAAAAATGTAAAAGATGCACGATATGATTCAAAAGAATCTATGAAAGTTGATTATACTCAAATGTTGAAGAAAAAAGACCAACAACTTATTGAATATAAAATAATAGAAAAAAACAAACTATCTTCAACTGTTTATGAGTTTATTACTGAATTATACTTTAAAGACGGAAGTGTATACCAAGCACCTTTTATCTTAATTTATGAAGATAAATCCTGGAAAGTTAGCATTACTGAGACATCATTAGAGAATTCAATAAATTATATTGAGTTAAGAAGTGCTACTGTCTATGAAGACAATACTAACATTATAAATGATAATGAAGTAGTTAAGGTTCAATCTAATTTAGTTACTTGGCATTTTTGGGATAGAAGGGATGGTTCAACATTTTATTCTACAGGTGTGTTTAACATTAATAATCAGAGTAATATAACATTAGCATTTACTCAGTTTAATCAAAGAGCAGGAGGGCCAGGTCCGCATATTACATATGCTGTTGTTAAACAACGTTGGTTTGGAGATGATGTATGGGGTAGTACTATTGCCAATGGCAATTATTTTAGCGAAATAACAAGGACGGTAAGTGGTAAGAGTGCAAATTTTTCTGATGCTCAAATTAGATTTACAATTTCTTCTACAGTTAATACAGAAAGATTTAAATAAGTTTTTGCCCTAAAATATTTTTAGGGCATTTTTTTCATATATGGAAAATATATTGATTTTTTTTAATAAATAATAAAGGCATTAATTGGATTAATGTAGAAATTATTCTTTTATCTAGGGTTACAAGAGAATAATTGATGATATTTTTTTAATGAGATGTATTAAAGGAAGTTTGCATGAATGCAGCAACATCGGCTAACCAGAGTATTACCGCAAGGGGCGGCGTAGCTAAAAATTTGGGGACAAGCCGCCCACACACCCTGAGCCTAACCGAGGCGGTAGCCGCATTAGGCCACCCAGAGGGTCCCGGCCATGAGCGGCTACCTGTAAGGCTCAGGGGCGTCGGTAATACCTAACCGTTAGGCACCATGCTTGATGTATGTTTAAAAAAAAGAAAGACCTTATGGTCTCTCGCGTATACCTAACTGTTCTTTAAGAGCTTTTTGAAGAAGGTGGGAGAAGTTAATATCTTTTTCAATAGCAATTTTATTAAGCCATTGAGGGATAGATAATGTTTTCTTTACTGCATGATTTTCAATAGCAGTACGAATAGATGGCATGAATATTTCTATTAATACAATTGCCTGATTAGATTCCATACAGATACTACTTATAGAAGTTGGAGCAGGGATTTCATCATTATCTTCTTCCATACTGTATAAATGGAGACCTAAAGCATCTTTCGCCATTGATATTGCTTCTTCATCAGAAGTTGCACAAGAAAAACATCCAGGTAGATCGGGAAAAGAGATGGAAATACCATCCTGGGCATATTCAAAAATCGCTGGGTAGATATAACGGTCTTTTTTCATAAACTACACCTCCAAATTTTTAATATCTGCTTGCAAAAGTATGCTTTTTACAGTTCTAATAGGCAAGTCTTTTCTTGGGTGAGGAATAGTTACTTTACCTTTCTTTAAAGGATGCTTAAAGTGATGATGACTACCGCTAGCTTTATGGAAGCACCAACCATCATCTTGGAGTATCCTGATTAACTCTACGGAAGTATAAGATTTCATATATTATCCCCCTCAACAACAATTATAATACGTAATAAAATACGTGTCAAACAGATTCGTGAGAGTAGTCAGCACAGCGCCTAACCCGAGTATTACCGCAAGGGGCGGCGCAGCCAGAACTTTGGGGACAAGCCGCCCACACTCCCTGAGCCTAACCGAGGCGGCAGCCGCATTAGGCCACCCAGAGGGTCCCGGCCATGAGTGGCTACCTGTAAGGCTCAGGGGCGTCGGTAATACCTAACCGATATACTACATCGCGCTAGCGCACGATGTAGTATATCGTCCCGCGGCTTACACCTGCTGAATGAGTCATCGCGCGAAATGCGCGACGTCCCATATCAGCAGGTTTGCTAAATCCCTTCGGCAAGTGCAAGCACCAAGCCTCAGGGACTACGCAAACCCGCGGGACGTTAGCCGAAATCAGCATAAGAGCGTTTGAAAGGAGAAATTTTATGGATGAACGGTTATCACCAGTTGCAACTCATGCACTAAAGGAGGCTGTGTGTACTATTTTCTGGTATAAAACTGATTTAAGAAGCTTTCTTAATGGATGTGTTACGGATAAATCAGTTGTTGCAAGTGTTGACTGGACTAACTATAAAAGGCAGATTGTTTCTGATGTTGTAGACATCCTTTATTCTAATCAAGATAAGTATTTAGGGGATATTCGACGACTTATTCATGAAGTATGCAAAATGAGTAGTTTTAGGCATCTTGAACAGCTCGAAGATGGAAAACGCAAGGCAGGAGAAGCAAAAAAAGCTGTACAGGTATTAAAAGAGATAGTTGAACAACATGATGAAAAGGTAAAAGAGGAAGAAGAAATCATAAAAAGACGCAAAGAGGCACTGCAAAGAATACAGTCTAGTCAAGCTGTATTGCAAAAATTAGATTCTATTAAAACTACATATTTTGGGCTTTTTTCTTCAAGTAAACCGCAAAATCGAGGATTTGAATTAGAAAAAGTTTTATACGATATGTTTGCACTATTTGATTTAGATCCAAAAGCATCTTTCAGGAATGTAGGAGAACAAATTGATGGTGCTTTTTCTTTAGAAGGTACTGATTATCTTTTTGAGGCAAAATGGCAGAAAAATTTAGTTGATGCAGCTGACTTAGATTCTTTTAACGGAAAAATAAGAAGGAAGTTAGATAACACCTTAGGACTATTTTTAGCTGTTAATGGTTTTTCGGAAGACGCCGTAAGAATTCATTCTACTGGGCGTAGTACTATGTTATTAATGGATGGGGTCGATCTTATGGCTGTATTGGAGGGCCGTATCGATTTTGTCTCTCTCATAGTTCGCAAAAGAAGACACGCTGCACAAACGGGAGAAATATATCTCAAGTTTGTCTATGGGGAATGCTGACTTCGGCTAACACGAGCACTCCCACAAGGGTGCGGTATGGACAGGCTCCAGGGCTTGCCGCACCACATGTCCTTTGTCACAAGACTTGCAATTAGGGTTGTGCTATAGAGATGGCAAGTCTTGCGCCAGCCCTGCGGGACGGCCACGTTGGGAATGCCGGGAACGTTAG
>CAYVRD010000037.1:0-19905 GCA_964454195.1 uncultured Clostridia bacterium | reverse complement strand
GAGGTAATGCAAAAGACCACATCACTGGCAGCCATAGCTTGAGCTATGGCTGCCGGAGGCTCACAGCCATGGTTGTCTCTGGGAGTCATTTTAGCTATTACCACATCAAGGCCTAATCTCTGCCCTTCTTGAAAAAAAACCTCTCCCAACTCAATCATAGGCTCATCTATTACTATCAATACTTTATCTTCAGGCTGGGCTTTTAAGCAGTCCAGCAAAGCTACTTTAGCAGCGTTTTGCAGTTTGTCTAGGTTTAAATTCAATTTTTTCACACTCCATTGTCTATTATTAGCTTTTCATCCGTATCCTTCTATGGCAAACAGCACATATGGTTTGTCCATCTATACTCTCCAGTTTATTTTTTTGAACCTGATAGCCGCTGCGCTTTATTAGCACCTGTTCACACTGGGGGCAGATGGTATCTGTTCCTCCCAGCTGGGGAGCGTTGCCCAAATATACATAGGACAAATGTCTTTTTGCCACCCTCCTGGCCTCAGCCATTACTGCCAAATCGGTAGGAGGCCGCTCCAACTGATAGCTGGGAAAATATCGAGATAAGTGCAAGGGAATCTCCTTGTCCACACTGCCCAGCCAGCTAGCCAGCTCTTCAATCTCTTGAAGACTGTCGTTTTCACCTGGGATAAGCAAGGTAGTTACCTCCAAAAAAAGCTCCCGGCTGGCCAGCTTGATGTTTTCTAGCACCGGATTTAGACTCCCTTGGCAGTGATTTTGATAAAAACCCTCTCTAAAGCTTTTTAAGTCAATATTCATGGCGTCTATATGGGGAAGGAGCTGGGTTAGGCAGCTAGAGTTAATATATCCGTTGCTAATTAGCACCACTTGATGCCCTGCTCTTTTGGCCAGCTTACTGATCTCCAGCAGGTATTCAAAGCCTACCAGGGGTTCATTGTAGGTGAAGGCTAATCCAATATTATCCTGCTCACCAAAATGCTCTTCAACTAATTTTATAAGCTGCTCTGGCTTTAGCTGCCAACGTCCCTGGTGTCCCCTGCTCAGTGTCCAGTTTTGACAGAAGCTACAGTGAAGGTTACAGCCAAAGCTTCCCACAGAGACGATGTTTTTGCCCGGGTAAAAATGATAGAGGGGCTTTTTTTCTATGGGATCTAGCTGTATAGCTGCCACCTGTCCGTAGCTCAAGCTAATTAGCTTCCCGTGCTGGTTTTGCCTTGCCCCACAGATTCCCTTGCCCTGGTCTCCCAGCTCACATTGGTGAGGACATAGCTGGCACTGGACCCTCCTTCCAGCTAGGCCTTGATAATGAAGTGCCTCTTTCATAAAGAACCCACCTTCTTTATGTGCATTAATCTTTGAGACTAATAGTATCTAGTAACCTTAAACCGCATTAGCTGTACCAAATCATCAGGTCCGATTCCAGCCTTTTCTTTGGCTATGGCTACCTGTCTTTCTGCTGTAGCGATTCCCGGTAAATTTGGCAGTAGCAGCCCTCGCTTGCCTTTGGCTTCTACAATTACTCCATACACCTGAGGATTAAGCTCTCCTAAGTCCTCTATAGGCTCTGCCTGCTCTAACACATCTACCGAATAGGTTAGACTATCCAGCTCTTGAGCTGTGATAGGAGAAAATCTAGGGTCGTTAAAGGCAGCGCTGATAGCATTAGTCATTATTTCTTCAGATACATTTTTTCTCACCGGTTCAACAGTTCCCATACAGCCTCTTAACTGACCGTTCTTTTTAATAGATACAAAAACTCCTGCCCGCTGATGAAATCCAGGTAGCTCTTGGGGAGTAGTAGTCACCTTGCCTCCTCCCACCAGCTGCTCTACAGTTGAACGAGCTAGCCTGACCGGCAAAGATTCCCTTCCTTTAAGTCTTTGCATTTCTTGCTCCTTCTCCGCTTTGATATCTAAATATCTGCCCTCAGCACGCTCCTGTCCTATTCTAAACTGGGACACTAAGTAGCCTACCCCAAAGGGAGCCTGGTAAGATAAAGTATGGGCTTGAAATTGGTGTTGATCCAATATCCCTAGACCTATTATCAAAGGCCTGAATCCGCACTCCCCTGCTTCCTTAATTAGCTGGGAGTCCAGCTTTAACAGCTGGGATACTGCCTCTGCCTCAAGAAGCTCTATTAGCTTCTTGTCAAATTCCGCTGCTCGGGGATGATATCCCCCTGGTGCATCAGAGCTTAATTTATGGGATAAGTCTCCACTGATGACAACCCCTACTCTTTTACCACTTTCAGCAACAGCTTGAGCTATGCACATGCCAAATTGGTATAGCTCCTCATAGGATAAAAAACCAATAGAAACAGGCAGTAGCTTGGCATTTTTCGGCAATGATGTCTGTAATAAGTGCAACGGCACTAGTACTCCATGGTCTAGCTGTAGGTCTATGTCCATGCTGTGGGCTAGACTTTGATTTAGCTGGGCTACTAATATTCCCGCCCCATCTGCCTTCTTGATTATCTCCAAGCCTAGCTCCAAGTCGTTAGACCAGCAATAATCATGGTTAAGGCCAAATCTCCTAAGATTACCCTTAAGCTCAGGAGTTCGCCAAATAGCTACTGCATCTTCAAAAGCCGGGCCGTGAGGCGTAATACACAGCAAGGTATCAATAGACGCTTGGGCTAAGGCGTCAGCTAGTTTCTCCATAGCAGCACTAGTCTGCTCTACCTGTCTCTGTCTCTCTCCGCCTATTTCAGGTATTAGGATGGGGGGATGGGGACAATAGGCCATAAAGCATAATGTCATATTTGCACCTCCTGTCGCAAACTATTAACTGATACCAGTTAACAGATTTTACATATTTATCTTCGTTAAAATTTATGTTTCTCCTGCTAGCTCTTCTCCTTTACAGTCTTGGTGTTAGTAATTTTCAATCGCCACTCATGCCAGTAGTAGCCTTGACTCAGCCTTTTGCCCGCTTCTACTGGTGTAAGCTTTTCTAGCTTAGCTGTTTTCCATATTAACTGACCCAAGCTTTCTTGCAAAAGCTGATAATGGCTTGCGTATGCAATTAATCGGCGTATCTCCTGCTGATTAAAGCCCATCTGCTCTAATATTACTTCTTCATACCATCTCTTCTTCTTTAATTGCAAGGGCTGGGTTATCAGCTTTTTTATATTAGCTATTCTCTCTTTTACGTTTTCTATCAGACTATTAAGCATCAACATAAAAATACCCCCTTTGTCTAAACTAATTATTAGTTTATCCTCCGGGGGTATTATTATCCTATTGAGAATTAATTATTGATTTGTTTGATTTATAAAATTGGCAATTCCATTGAATATGGCCCATGCTAATTTTTTTTGATAAGCTTCATCAGCTAGCTTTTTTTCCTCTTGAGGGTTAGACAAAAAGCCCACCTCTACCAACACTCCTGTGGCAGCTATATTGTTTAATAGGTAGGAATCTATGCTTTTTGCTTTCCTATCCGTATTGCCCATTATGTTTGTTAAGGATTTTTGAATAGCCTTGGCCAATTTTTCCCCCTCTTCAGAGCCGGCCCTA
Organism: uncultured Clostridia bacterium; assembly: GCA_964454195.1. Lineage (GTDB taxonomy): Bacteria > Bacillota > Desulfitisporia > Desulfitisporales > JAWSUQ01 > CAYVRD01. Next base: position 16,414 of record CAYVRD010000037.1, on the reverse strand, counting down.
TAAAAGGTCTGGGCTCCCGACCACTGGTCTGAAGGGAAACTATTGGCGTGAATGCTCACTAAAATTATGGGTTCTACATCATTAACCAGTTGAACTCTAGCTATTAAATCTTCCCTTTTCCTCTTAGAGTAGCCGTGCTCAGAGTGACTTAGGTCTCGGTCATCTTCTCTCACCATAACTACATCTGCGCCAGCCTGGCGCAAGTATTCTGCCAGGTGCATAGAGATGGCTAAATTAACATCCTTTTCCAGGGTTCCCCCTGGGCCTTGAGCTCCTGGATCTACTCCCCCATGTCCTGGATCAATCACAATCTTCTGATTTATCACCTGCCAGGATACTACTGGGTAGACCTGGGCTTGCTTCAGCCCGATTTGGTATGTATAGCCTAAATAAAATACTAATAAGCCTACAAAGAAAGCAGATAAATAACTTGGCCACTTAAAAGTGTATATTCTAACCCCCACCATCATCCCTCCAACAGTTACTCCCTGTTAATCCATATGACAGCGGTTAATTAAATATGCACTTTTTTTAGCCAAGCTATTTGTCACACAAACATTTGACGCAGATTCTCTTCTGATAGAGTAGCCACTTCATCACTAATTTTTATAAGCTCCCCCTCATTGCCATTGGCTAGCCTTATCCTATTAATCAGATCCTCCAGCTGCTCCTCTGTGAGCTTAACTGGCAAATATACATGTCTAAGCATGATTTTTAGTGGCTCAATATTATCTAAATGATCAACAATCCATTTAATTATTTCTCTAATTATTGATGATGTCATAATAATCGCCCCCTGTATACTAATATATAAAAAAACTGAAGCATCTACACATATATTATAGCTACTTCAGTCCTTATTTTTCTACAGTTTTTTAAAATTTTTTTGGGAAATTTTACTCCACTGCTTCGTTTAGCTTGGCAACTAATGCATCCACATCGATGCCGTGGGCACCTGCTCCCTGAGCGATATTCTCAAAACGAGCTGCAGCACAACCTAGACATTGCATACCAAAGCTGGAGAATACTTCAGCTGTTTGTGGGTACTTGGAAACTATTTCAACTATACTCATATCCTTAGTAATCTTAGCCATATCCTTCACCTCCCTTAAAAGCTTATGTTTGCTTAGAATATGTTAACATTTAGCAAGACAAAATACAACTTATTTTTCACATATTGCCACCATTAGGTAATACTTTTTCCCAAATCTCTTTTTTTCAATAGTGCTGTCAATTTGGTAGTACATAGTAAGTTTTCCTAGAGGCTTTAATATCTGGACAAACTCCTCTTCCATATATTGATGGACGTGGTAAGGATTGCTGCAAGGTATGCCTCTCCCTTGCCCAAAGGGAGTGGAGATGATGGTAATGCCTCCAGGCTTTATAAGCTTAGCTAGATTTTGAACGAATAGCTCATCCTCTTTCAAATGCTCTATAGTTTCCATGCTGATAATAGTATCAAAGGTGCCAATTTTTTCTACAAGACTAATATCCAGGGCGTCTCCCTCAAAGAAATCCATCCCCTCCTGCCAATAGTTTTCTATGGCGTAGCTAATACTAGCTGAATCCATATCCACACCTATTAGCTGGTTAATTGGCAGGGTGGCCTCTTCCTGGATGATCTTTAGCCCATAGCCTACTCCACAAGCAATATCCAGCACTCTACCTTTGGCAAAGCCAGCAGCAAATTTGTATCTAGAAATATGTTCCTGGAGCAATTGGTTAGAAGGTTTCATCAGTCTAGGAATAACTCTCTCGTCAGTTAGCTCCATTTGGTTCCCCTTCCCTACCTAACTAAATTTCCATAATGATAGGAAGAATCATGGGACTGCGTTTGATTTCTTGATAGAAAAATTGATTTAGGGCATCACGGCTGCGCTGTTTTAGAATTGACCATTCGGTAACCTTTTGTTTTTCTAATTCTTTAAACAACTGCAGCAGCAGCTCTTTAGCCCTATTCATCAAATCTTCCGATTCCCTCACAAAGACAAAGCCTCTTGATATAATATCTGGGCCTGCCACTACCTTAGCTGTGTTTTTATCAATAGTAACTACCATAATTACTACACCTTCCTCAGCTAGGCACTTGCGATCCCTCAAGACTATATTCCCTACGTCACCGATTCCTAAGCCATCGATAAATACACTGCCTGAGGTCACTTGTCCAGTAACCTTAATCCAATCCTGGTTACACTCAATGCGGTCACCAATATTTGCTCTGATTACATGCTCCTCGGTTATGCCCAAGGCCCCGGCCACCTCAGTAAAGCGAGCCAGGTGTCGGTATTCTCCGTGGAAGGGCAGCACATGTTTTGGTTTTAGAATATTTAGCATTAGCTTAATCTCTTCTTGGCTGGCGTGGCCCGAAACGTGAACCATCTCCAGCTCCTTATAAATAACCTCTGCTCCTCTTCTAAATAGATTATCTATTGTCCGAGACACCAGTTTGTCATTTCCCGGAATAGGTGTAGCTGATATTACTACCATATCTCCCGGGTTGATAGAAATTTGGCGATGATCGTCAGCAGCCATTCTAGTCAAGGCAGCCATTGGCTCTCCCTGACTTCCTGTAGTCATAATACATGCCTGCTCCGGTTTCATTCTATTGATCTCATCTAGCTCTACCAAAGTGCCCTTAGGCATCTTTAAGTAGCCTAAGTCTACAGCCACATCAACTACATTAACCATACTGCGTCCTACTACTGCCACTTTCCGTCCATAGGCTACTGCCGCATTTATTATCTGCTGCAACCGATGAATATTGGAGGCAAAGCTAGCCACAATAATCCGCTGCTCAGCTTGGCCAAATATACGATTAAAGGTTTCACCCACTGTCTTCTCAGATGCTGTATATTGAGTGCGCTCCACGTTTGTGCTGTCACAAATAAAAAGCATTACTCCCTTTTCCCCATATTCACCTAGCTTGGCAAAGTCAATTACCTCTTCATCAATAGGAGTTTGATCTATCTTAAAATCTCCTGAGTGAACAATTATCCCCACAGGAGTATGGATGCCTAATCCTACTCCATCGGGAATGCTATGATTTACTCTAAATAATTCCACTTGAAAGGATTCTCCCAGCTTAATGATATCTCTGGGCTTAACCTGTATCAATTTGACCTTTTTTTCCATACCGTGCTCAACTAGCTTGCGCTTCACCAAGCCCAGTGTTAGCTTGGTACCATACACTGGCACATTTAGATTTTTCAAAATGAAGGGCAGGGCACCAATATGGTCCTCATGTCCATGGGTAAGCACTATTCCTCTAAGCTTATCTTGATTTTCGTTTAGATAGGTGGTGTCTGGTATTACCAAGTCTATTCCCCACATAGCCTCATCTGGAAATTTAACCCCTGCGTCTATCACTATTATGTCGTTGCCATATTCTATGGCTAACATGTTTTTACCAACCTCCTGAACTCCCCCTAAGGGAATTAAGGATACGGTTTTTTCTTTTTTCATTTTCATTACACCTCCGGTTCAGTCCGTCCTTTTTTATACTCTATATCTTGTCCACTTTTCGCCCATAGTAAACTATGCTGCTTTCCGCTGCTAAAATGTTCCTATTTATATTAACATAAAATTTAGCCTTTTGTCATCTTTAATACAAAGACAAAAGCTCTACCTGCAGACAAAAATTGCCTTTAGACAGAGCTTGGGCTTTAGTATGTAGTATACGGCTTAAAAATAATTCTTATCCAGCTTTACATATCAGACAATAGTTTGCCTGATTTGCCAATGTTGGTCTTAGGCAGGTCTCTGATAACGATAGTAACATTTTCAGGCACAGCATTTACTGTCTTTACCACCGCTTCTGTTACCTCTTTAACCAGGTTGCGCTTTTGCTCCTCTGTGCGTCCTTCAATCATGTCAATAGTTACGATAGGCATTTATATCCCTCCTTTTGTAATATGAAGCTTGACGAAGAATTCAAAAAAAGTGAATAAACCAAGGATTTATTCACTTTTCTCATCAAAATTATGCAATTATTAACGCTTAGAGAACTGGGAAGCTTTACGAGCTTTCTTCAAGCCGTATTTTCTTCGCTCCTTCATTCTTGGATCTCGTGTTAAGAATCCAGCTCTTTTTAGTGTTGGACGCAGCGCTTGATCTGCAATTAACAAGGCTCTGGCAATACCCATGCGCACTGCTCCTGCCTGTCCAGTTGTTCCACCACCATGTACCTTAGCTATAACATCAAACCTGGCGTCAGTCTCAGTTAACACCAACGGCTGCTTTACTATCATCTCTAATGTCTTCTTGCCGAAGTACTCATCAACTGCTCTATCGTTTACTACCACTTTACCTTCCCCTGGTACTAAACGGACTCTAGCTACTGAATTTTTTCTTCTACCAGTTCCATAATACTGCACTTGTGCCATCTGGATATCCTCCTTCCCTAACCCTTAATTTCCATAACTTCTGGTTTTTGCGCTTGATGCGGATGTTGGTTTCCTGCATACACATTCAACTTTGTCAGTTGCTTTCTTCCCAGACGGTTATGGGGAATCATGCCCTTTACAGCTGCTTCGATTGCTCTCTCCGGTCTAGTTGCCAACAGTGTACGATAGTCAATTGAGCGCAATCCACCAGGATATCCTGAGTGTCTATGCATTTGCTTTTGATCTAGTTTTTTCCCTGTTAATCTAATCTTCTCTGCATTGACAACTATCACGTGATCACCAGTGTCAATGTGAGGTGTATAAGTTGGTTTATGCTTGCCTCTCAGTACATTGGCAACCACAGTGGCCAATCTACCTAGGGTCTTGTCTGTAGCGTCTACTACATACCATTTAGCTTCTACTTCATTTGGCTTAGCCATGTAAGTCTTCACGGAAAATGTCCCTCCTTACTTCTTTCGCACTATAATAATATTCTTTACTCTGTATTTGAACAATTCAACACACCGGGGCTCGTTGGTATGTTAATTTCACAAATCACAACAATATTCTAATAAAAATCAGGGCCAATGTCAAGGAAAACCTGACTAAAAATATACTTTTTTTAAGCATAGTCCCTGGGGAGGAGCTGTAGGCCCTGCTGCAGCTCTTCTTTGGCTGGCAATAATTGCCGGTATTTCCTCGGGCTTAATTTTACCCCGTCCACATTCTAGCAGCGTACCAGCGATTATCCTAACCATATTGTAGAGAAAGCCGTTAGCAACACAGTCCAAATAGATATAATCACCTTCCCAGGAAACTGAACATTTTTCTACCACCCTTTGATAGGTTTTGACTCCTGTATGGCTGGAGCAAAAGCCTCGAAAATTATGGGTGCCACAAAAATATTTTCCTGCTGCTACCATAGCCTCTCTATCCAGCTTATATGGAATATGCAACGAGTAATTTCGCATGAACACATCGGGAACCGGGTTGTTGTATATTGTATAGCGATACCATTTACCTTTGGAATTGTACCTAGGATGAAAACCATCTTCTACCTCGCTGACAGATAGAACTGCCACATCTGGAGGCAGACTATTATTCATCGCCTTTAGAAGACCTGCTGTTGGTAGAGCCTTGGTAGCATCAAAGGCCACCACCTGCCCTTGAGCATGAACTCCCCTATCAGTTCTCCCCGCTGCTACTACTTCAATGGACTCCTGGTAGATGGTTGTCAAGCTCTGCTCCACCACACCCTGAATAGTTCTGAGGTTTGGGTTTTTTTGTCGCTGCCAGCCGTTATAGGCTGTGCCATCATACTGTAGGATAAGTTTCAGCCGTACCATGCCGCTACCTCCTATTTTAGGTCACTGTAACCTATTAATAATAAGTACTCCTGTAGTCACTATAAATACAGCTATAAAGGCAACTCGGTCTCCCATCATAAACCTTAGCTGCTTCATCCTAGTTCTTCCCTGACCACCTCGATAGCACCGAGAGTCCATAGCTAAAGCCAGCTCATCAGCTCTGCGAAAAGCACTGACAAAAAGGGGCACCATCAAGGGGACTAAATTGTTTAGCCTCTTAATAATGCTTCCTGAGCGAAAATCCATCCCTCGAGCCATCTGGGCCTTCATTATCCGCTCCGCTTCCTCCATCAAGGTAGGCACAAATCTCAAGGCGATGCTCATCATCATAGCCAGCTCATGGGCTGGTACTCCCAGCTTCTTAAAGGGTTTTAATAGGTTCTCCAGTCCATCGGTCAGCTCCAAAGGAGAGGTGGTTAAGGTGAGGAGGCTAGTAATAATAATGAGAAAAAATATTCTAGCTGCAATAATACTTCCCCGTATTACCCCTTCTTGAGTGATGGTCAGGGGACCAATTCTACTAATTACTTCACCCGGGGTTAGAAAAAGATGAATAATTGCTGTAAACATAATAATAAATAGTATGGGTTTCATTCCCCGCAGCAAGTACTTAGGAGATATTTTTGTCAGGTAGACTAGCAGAATAAGCCAGAGGGACCAGATAGCAAAGCTAACCAAGGTATTTATCAAAAATACTCCGGTCATCATCACTCCTACCCCAATTATTTTTGTTCGAGGATCTAATCTGTGGATGAGAGAGTTGGCTGGTATATATTGACCTAGAACCAAGTCCTTAAACACAATTTTTCCTCCCTTTAGCTGCTATTATTTCTTCCACTGCCTCTGAAACAGTAAGCTTATTGTAGCTTACTTGAAGACCTTGAGCTCTTAAGGTCTTTAAAAGAGCAACTACTCGAGGCGGTTCAAGTCCAATCTCTTCCAAGAGATTGGAGCTGGTAAACAGTTCCCTAGGCGTGCCTTGGGCAATGATTTTCCCTCCGTCTAGTACTATTATTCGGTCAGCCAGCTGAGCTACCTCATCCATACTGTGGGATACCACAATCACCGTGATGCCCTGTTTTTCTCTCAAATCCTTCAACAGCTGCAAAAGGGCTTTCCTGCCTGCCGGGTCTAAGGCTGCTGTGGGCTCATCTAAAATTAGCACCTTTGGACCCATGGCTAGTACCCCCGCTATTGCAACCCGCCTTTTTTGTCCTCCGCTTAAGCTAAGGGGGGAGCAAGTTCCTACTTCACTGGGCTCTAATCCAACTTGAGCTAATGCCCACTCCACCTTTTCCTTAGTTTCTGCATCTGAAAAGCTTAGGTTTTTAGGTCCAAAAGCCACATCATTGAAAACTGTGTCCTCAAATAGCTGGTATTCGGGATACTGAAAAACTAAGCCAACCTGCTGCCTGATCTTAGCTAGGTTTACTTTGTTTTTTCCAGTAATCTCCTGTTCTCCTATCCATATTTGCCCCCCAGTAGGCTTAATTAGTCCGTTCATCATCTGAATGAGGGTGGATTTACCTGAACCGGTGCGACCGATAATTGCTAAAATTTCACCAGGAGCTACCTGCAGGGAAATTTCATCAAGGGCCTTCACTTGCTGCGAGGTATTGGGGAGGTAGATATGGCTAACCTTTTCCATCCTTAAGTGCATAATGACTTCACCATCTCTTCTATGGACATAGTGTGAGGTGGAATAGCAATACCTTTGCTCCGGAGCCCATCTGCCACCTCAACTACTGTAGGTACCTCTAAACCCATTTTTTTAATGGTTTCCGTTTGGGAAAAAACCTCAATAGGGGTACCCTCCATCACTATAGTACCATGATCCATAACCACAACTCGTTGAGCTAAAAGGGCTTCTTCCATATTGTGAGTTATTAGCACTACAGTAATCTGCTCTTGCTGATTTAGCTGGATAATAGTGCTTAAAACCTCACCTCTACCTTGGGGGTCTAGCATAGCTGTAGGCTCGTCAAGGACAATACATCGGGGTTTCATAGCGATTACTCCCGCTATACAAACTCGCTGCTTTTGCCCCCCTGATAAAAAATGAGGGCCTCTAGTGCGGTATTCCTTCATTCCTACCCTATCTAGGGCCCAATCTACTCTTTCACTGATTTCCACTGGTAAAACACCCATGTTTTCTAAACCAAAAGCCACATCTTCTTCTACTACAGATGCGACAATTTGATTATCTGGATTTTGGAAAACCATTCCCACTTTACTTCTTATACCCCATAGCTCTTGATTATCTTGAGTATCCTTACCATCTATCAAAACTTTTCCACTAGTTGGGAGCAGTAGGGCATTAAAGTGTTTAGCTAAGGTAGATTTTCCTGAACCATTAGCCCCCAGGATACATAGAAATTCCCCTCTGTTCACCTGAAGATTGATTCCCTTAAGTGCTTGGTAGACTCCTCCTGATGATTGGTAGGTGTAGGTAAGGTCTATTGTCTTGATCAGTGAGTTCATTTGATCACCTGCCAGTAGGAAAAATAGAAAAATTTAGGATTCAGAGATTCTGAATCCTAAATATGCTAAACTAGTTCTACTATTACCATCTGAGCAGCATCTCCACGTCGGTAGCCTGTTTTAAGGACTCTTGTGTAGCCGCCTTGTCTATCTGCATATTTTGGTGCTATTTCAGCGAACAGCTTTGTTACCACATCTTCTTCATATAGATAGGCTAATGCCTGTCTTCTAGCGTGTAGGTCACCCTTTTTACCAAGGGTAATCATTTTTTCTGCCATGGATCGCATCTCTTTTGCTCTTGGCTCAGTGGTAGTGATACGTCCCTCTTTTAGTAGAGAAGTAACCATATTTCTAAACATGGCTTTTCTTTTCCCACTGTTCAAGTTAAGCTTGCTATATCCCATGAGTGTACCCCCTTTACTCTTCTGATTGCTTCAGAGATAAGCCTAAGTCATGTAGCTTATGCACAACTTCCTCTAAAGACTTTTTACCCAAGTTTCGCACCTTCATCATATCTTCTTCGCTTCGGTTAGTAAGCTCTTCCACCGAATTAATACCTGCTCTTTTCAAGCAGTTATAAGATCTTACTGAAAGATCTAATTCCTCGATGGTCATCTCCAATATTTTATCCTTTGTTTCTTCCTCTTTTTCCACCATAGTCACTTCGTCGGAGATGGATTCGGTTAAACCGGTGAACAACTTAAAATGTTGAATGAGTATTTTCGCAGCTGAACTAATAGCTTCATCTGGCGCAATACTGCCATCTGTCCACATTTCTAAAGTAAGCTTATCAAAATCTGTGTGCTGCCCTACCCGGGTATTTTCCACACTGTAATTTACTTTATACACAGGAGCAAAGATAGCATCCACTGGGATGACTCCGATTACGTGCTCATCTCTTTTATTCTTCTCCGCCGGCACGTAACCTCTACCTTTTTCTATCACGATTTCCATGTACAGCTTTCCGCCATCGGCTAAAGTGGCAATTTTCAGGTCTGGGTTGAGGATTTCCACGTCGGTGTCAGTGATAATATCTCCGGCAGTAACTACCCCAGGTCCTTCCGCATCCACCCTTACTACCTTTGGTTCATCAATATATAGCTTAGCAGATAGCGACTTTAGATTTAAGATGATGTCAGTAGTATCCTCTAATACCCCAGGGATAGTAGAAAACTCATGAAGTACACCTTCAATTTTTACAGAAGTCACTGCTGCCCCTGGTAGCGAAGAAAGAAGAATACGTCTTAGGGAGTTGCCCATGGTGTTTCCGTATCCTCTTTCTAAAGGCTCCACTATAAACTTGCCATAGGTATTGTTTTCTGCTTTTTCTACACATTCTATTTTGGGTTTTTCGATCTCTAACATGATAGTTAACCCTCCTTCTTGAGACTAGGCTACTACATCTTACCGGGAGTATAACTCTACTATAAGATGCTCTTGGATTGGAGCGTCGATTTCCTCTCTTGAGGGCAGAGTAATTACTCTACCAGATAAGTTATCTTTGTCCACATCCAGCCATGCAGGTGGGTTTTTATGAGCAAGAGCCTCTTTTAATTCAGTAAATCTTGGAGAAGACTTGCTCTTATCTTTAACCGCAACTTCTTCCCCTACCTTTACTAGGTAAGATGGAATATTTACTTTTTTGCCATCCACAGTGAAATGGCCGTGCTTTACTAATTGTCTAGCCTCTGTTCTTGAGCTAGCTATTCCCAATCTGTATACCACGTTGTCCAATCTTCTTTCCAGCAACCTTAAAAGGTTATCACCTGTAATACCCTTTTGTCTGTCAGCTTCATGGAAGTATCTGCGGAATTGGTTTTCTAGTACACCGTAAATTCTTCTAGCCTTTTGCTTTTCCCGTAGCTGCAAGCCGTATTCCGATTGCTTTTTTCTAGCCTGACCGTGCTGTCCTGGTGCATAGGCTCTTCTGTCTATAGCACACTTGTCAGTATAGCAACGATCACCTTTCAAAAACAATTTTGCGCCTTCACGACGACATAATCTACATACTGATCCTGTATATCTTGCCATTAAGTGGGTACACCTCCTATACTCTTCTTCTCTTTGGTGGTCGGCAGCCGTTATGTGGAATAGGAGTAACATCCTTAATCATGCTCACTTCTATACCAGCCGCTTGTAATGATCTGATTGCAGCTTCTCGACCTGATCCAGGTCCCCTTACTACACACTCAACTTCCTTTAAGCCGTGCTCCATTGCAGCTTTAGCAGCTGATTCAGCAGCCATTTGTGCTGCAAATGGGGTGCTTTTTCTTGAGCCCTTAAAGCCTTGCCCACCAGCGCTAGCCCAGGAAATAGCGTTTCCTGCTCTATCAGTAATAGTCACAATTGTATTGTTAAAAGTGGACTGAATATGAGCTATACCTTGTTCAATATTCTTGCGTTCCCGTCTTTTAGTCCGGACTACTCTTTTAGCCATTTAACTGTATCCCCCCTGTTCCTTTATTTTTTTCGTCTTACGCCAACGGTTTTCTTGGCACCTTTTCTTGTTCTAGCGTTAGTCTTAGTTTTTTGCCCCCGCACTGGCATTCCACGACGGTGACGTATTCCTCGGTAACATCCGATTTCCATTAGGCGCTTGATGTTTAGGGCTATTTCCCTGCGCAAGTCACCTTCAACCTTTAAAGTTTTATCTATAATTTCTCTTAAGCGACCAACCTCTTCTTCAGTTAAATCCTTCACTCTCGTGTCAGGATTTACTCCCGTTTCAGCTAATAGCTTTTGGGAAGTTGTTTTGCCAATGCCGTAGATATAAGTTAAGGCTATCTCAACCCGCTTATCTCTGGGCAAGTCAACACCGGAAATCCTTGCCATTAATATTCACACCTCCACCTATTTTAAATTAACCTTGCTTCTGCTTATGCTTAGGGTTCTCACAAATTACCATAACTTTGCCTTTGCGTCTAATAATCTTGCATTTTTCGCAAATTGGTTTGACTGATGGTCTAACTTTCATTAAAATAAACCCTCCTTAATAGCTGCCCTACTTATATCGGTAAACAATACGACCCCTAGTTAAATCATAAGGGGATAATTCCACTGTTACCCGATCTCCAGGTAAAATCCGAATGAAGTTCATGCGAATTTTGCCAGAAACGTGGGCCAACACTTTGTGACCATTTTCTAATTCCACTTTAAACATAGCGTTTGGTAGTGGTTCTAACACAGTACCCTCTACCTCGATCACGTCCTGCTTAGACATCCTACTCTAACGACCTCCTTGATTGCGAGCTTAGCTCCCATATCACCCTTTTTATTTCTTCATCAGAAACCTTCGTACCTGCCAATAGCTTTTCCCTTATTTGGTCAACCACATGGTTTGTAGGTTGTACGTGTTTAATGTTTTTGCGCTTAGGGTTTTTCATTGTTTTCACATCACCGTCTACTACCATAATAAATGAATTGTCTAGTATATTGGCGACTAGGTAAAATCTATCTTTATCGCGGCCAGCTTTAGAAATCACTAACTGACCTAATTGCACGTCATCCACGGTAGTCAAAGGACTGCACCTCCAGCATACTAATCTATCTGGGACAGCTGACTGTGCTTAAAGCTTGGTCAATATCTCTGGACCATCGGCTGTTATGGCCACTGTATGCTCCACATGGGCGCATAGCTGCTTATCCTGGGTCACAACAGTCCAATTATCCTCTAAGGTATAAACCGCAACAGTTCCCATGTTAACCATTGGTTCGATAGCTATTACCAGGCCCGACTCCAATCTGGGTCCAAAGCCTGGCTTGCCAAAGTTGGGGACTTGGGGATCCTCATGCATTTCCCGTCCTATGCCATGACCCACATAATCCCTAACTATTGAATAGCCATTGGATTCCACATGTTTTTGGACTGCATGGGATATATCTGAGAGGCGGTTATTCACTATCGCCTGCTCAATCCCTTTATATAGAGATTCTTCTGTCACTTGGATTAGCTTTAAAGCTTCCGGCGAAACCTCTCCTACAGGCAAGGTAACTGCCGCGTCTCCAAAAAAGCCTTTGTAAACTGCTCCAATATCAATACTAATAATATCTCCATTTTTTAACTTCCTTAAACCTGGGATTCCATGAACCAGTTCTTCATTTATTGAAGCGCAAATGCTTGCCGGGAAACCATGATACCCCTTAAAGGCAGGAGCTGCGCCGCAGGAGCGAATATACTTTTCCGCTATCTTATCCAGCTCTGCTGTGGTGATTCCCGGCTGAACTGCCTTTTTTAGCTGCTCATGGGTTTCTGCCACTATTCTTCCTGCTTCGCGCATTATCTTGATTTCCTCTGGTGTTTTGATTACAATCATCTACCACGTTCTCCCTAGTGCATGGCCAATTTGGGTTAAAACTTCATTCATTGGCTTTGCGCCATCGATTTCCTGAAGGATGCCTTTGGCACGATAGAATTCCTGTAAAGGCTTAGTTTGCTCAGCATATACATCTAAACGTTTTCCAACTGTTTCCGCATTGTCGTCACTGCGCTGATATAGCTCGCCGCCACATTTATGGCATTTGTCTGCATCTTGGCTGGGATTAAATATTACGTGGTAGGTTGCACCACATTGGCGACAAATTCTTCTTCCAGTTAGTCTATCCATCAATTGTTCTCTAGGCACCACTATATCTAGCACCGTATCTAAAGCCATTCCCAATTCATTTAGGATAGCGTCCAGCGCCTCTGCTTGAGGCACTGTTCTTGGAAAACCGTCTAGTAGAAATCCGCTCTCACAATCTGACTGTTGGAGTCGTTCCTTAACTATACCTATTGTTACTTCATCTGGAACAAGTTTCCCTGCATCCATATATTCCTTCGCCTTTATACCTAAAGACGTTCCTTCTTTCATAGCACTTCTAAACATGTCACCTGTGGATATATGGGGTATGCCCAATTTTTCCACAATGTGCTCTGCTTGTGTCCCTTTGCCTGCCCCCGGTGGTCCCATTAATAACATTTTCATAATGAATCCCCTCCCAGAATTCTATTTCATAAAGCCCTGATAGTGTCTCATCATCAAGTGAGACTCAATCTGCTTCATGGTCTCTAAAGCTACACCGACCACGATTAGCAATGCTGTTCCACCAAAGAAGATATTTAGATTTGTTATCTTCATTACTATGTTAGGCAGTACCGCAATTGAGGCTAAGAATAGTGCTCCGGCTAAAGTAATGCGTGTTAGTACTCGATCGATATACTCAGCTGTTGGTCTTCCAGGTCTAAGTCCTGGTATAAAACCACCATATTTCTTCATGTTTTCAGCCACATCCTGTGGGTTGAAGGTTACAGCTGTGTAGAAGTAGGTAAAGAACACTATTAACGATGCGTACACTATCATATATGGAACAGATGTAAAGTCGAGAATTCTATTAAAGAAATTAGCTACCGCTGAATGGGGAAACCATGATGCTATCGTCTGGGGAAACATCAGAATAGACATAGCAAAAATTACTGGAATTACTCCAGCCTGATTAACCTTTAAAGGAATGTGGGTGCTTTGGCCTCCGTATACTTTACGGCCCACAACTCTCTTTGCATACTGAACTGGAATCCTTCTTTGTCCTTCGTGTACAGCAACTACTCCCGCAATAATTACCAGAGCGATTACTACAAACAACAAGATGTTAAAAATACTTGCAGCACCTGTCTGTACGTATTCCACCATTGTAGCAACACCTCTAGGTAATCCTGAGATAATACCGGCAAAGATGATCAATGAAATACCATTGCCAATACCTTTTTCAGTGATTAGCTCACCCAGCCACATCAAAAAGGCAGTACCTGCTGTTAAGGTAATAGCTATTACCAACAGGTTAAGGGTGCTTGGGTTGATAATTACTCCAAAGTTGCCTAAAGCGTAAGACATACCTATAGCTTGAATAAAACCTAATACTACTGTTCCGTATCTGGTATACTGGGCAATTTTCTTGCGACCTTCTTCGCCTTCCTTAGCTAAGCGCTCCAGCTTAGGGACTACTATTGTCAACAGCTGCATAATAATCGATGCATTAATATATGGTGTTATACTCATAGCAAATACGGTAAAAGCAGAGAATGATCCCCCTGAAATCACGTCAAAAAAGCCAAATATGGCTCCTGCATCAGCGATTAGCTCCCGTAAAAGCTCTGTATTGATACCAGGTACAGGAACGTGGGCACCAATGCGAAACACAAAAAACATGGCTAAGGTAAATAAAATCTTGTTTCTTAGATCATCTAATTTCCAGGCACTTTTTAGTGAGGAGAGCACTTTTATAACACCTCTACTTTTCCACCAGCTGCTTCAATCTTTGCAGCAGCAGTTTTGCTAATGGCGTGCACCTTCACAGTTAATGGTTTAGCGATTTCGCCATTGCCTAATAGTTTTACACCGTCTTTAATGTTCTTTATTACTCCCGCTTCTAGCAAGCTCTCTGGGGTAACTTCTGCACCCTCCTGAAACTTGTCTAAGCTAGTCAAGTTAACAACTGCATATTCTGTCTTAAATATATTAGTGAAGCCCCTCTTAGGTACCCTCTGCTGTAATGGCATTTGACCACCCTCAAAGCCGGGTCTTACGCCACCACCCGATCTTGATTTTTGTCCTTTGTGACCACGACCAGAAGTCTTTCCTAAGCCGGAACCAATTCCTCTACCCCGTCGAGTTCTTTCGTGTCGACTCCCAGGGGCAGGCTGTAGTTCATGCAATTTAGTCATTTGTACTGTACACCTCCCTCGGATTAACCTCTGAATTAAGCTTGAACTTCCTCAACTTCAACCAGGTGAGTTACTTTATTAACCATCCCTCTGATTTGAGGAGTGTCATTGTGTACTGCAGAGCTGTTAAGCTTTCCCAATCCAAGGGCCTTAACAGTCTGCCGCTGATCTTCAGGTCTTCCTATAACACTATTCTTTAGTGTAACCTTAATTTTAGCCACTTAAATCCCTCCTACCCTAAAAGCTCTTCGACAGTTTTGCCTCTAAGCTTTGCTACTTCTTCAGCTCTCTTTAATCCTTTTAAACCAGCAAGGGTAGCATGCACCATGTTATTAGCATTGGCAGAGCCTAAGGATTTAGTTAATACGTCTCTTACTCCAGCCAACTCTAATACCGCTCTCACTGGACCACCAGCAATAACGCCAGTACCTTCTGATGCTGGTTTAATTAATACTTTTCCAGCGCCGAAACGGCCTTCGATCTGATGTGGAACTGTTGTGCCTACTCTAGCCACGTTAATCATGTTCTTTTTAGCGTCTTCCACAGCCTTGCGGATAGCCTCAGGAACCTCACTAGCTTTTCCTAAGCCTGCTCCCACATGACCGTTGCCGTCGCCTACCACAACTAATGCACTAAAGCTAAATCTTCTACCACCCTTAACAACCTTGGCAACTCTATTGATGTTAACTACCTTTTCAGTAAATTCTGTTTGGTTAAGGTCAACTCGCTTAGCCATTCATTCCCCTCCTTTACACTTTTCTATAATTAAAAGTCTAATCCCGCTTCACGAGCAGCTTCTGCAAAAGCTGCGACTCTTCCGTGATACAAATAGCCGCCTCTATCAAAAACCACATTGGATATACCCTTTTCACTGCATTTCTTGGCGATTAGGGCACCAACTAACTTAGCCGCTTCTATGTTGCCGCCAAAATTAATCTTATCCTTTAGCTCTGCATCTAAGGATGAGGCTGCAACTAGAGTTGCTCCATCCACATCGTTGATTACTTGAGCATAAATATGGTTTAAGCTTTTAAAAATATTAAGTCTTGGTCTTTCTGCTGTACCAGAAATTTTCTTGCGTACTCGCAAGTGCTTTTTCTCTCGCACAGCTTTGCGATCATACCGCTTTAACAAGAAACTCACTCCTTTCTGCTAGCCTATTTCTTCTTACCGCCAGCCTTACCAACTTTTCTACGAATCTTCTCACCTTCGTACTTAATACCTTTGCCTTTGTAGGGCTCAGGCTCACGAACGGAGCGAACTTTAGCTGCAAAAGCACCAACAGCTTCCTTGTCAATTCCCTTGATGCTAATTTTTGTAGGTGCTGGCACTTCCACCTCTAATGCACCTGGATCTAACTCAACTGGGTGGGAATAGCCTACTGTAAGCACCAGCTTATCGCCTTGCTTACTTGCTCTGTATCCCACACCAACTAATTCTAATTTCTTTTCAAATGATAATGAATCAAACCATTGTCTAACCTGCAC
>CAYVRD010000036.1:0-20226 GCA_964454195.1 uncultured Clostridia bacterium | reverse complement strand
AGAAACCTGCCCACGATGCTAATGACCCTAATGTTATCACTGATTCCAGGCAAGCCGGGAATTAGTGAACAAATTCCTCGAACGATTAAATCGATTTTCACTCCAGCCTGGGACGCTCGATAAAGATGGGATATCATATCTGGATCTACTAACGAGTTCATTTTGGCGATGATGTAGCCAGTAGAGCCGTTCTGGGCTGACTGGATTTCCTGATTGATTAATTGAACAAACTTACTGCGCAGATCAACGGGAGCCACTCCCAGTTTGTACCAACGATCCAGCTTAGAGTAGCCAGTGAGCATGTTAAAGAGAGCTGAAACATCTGCTCCTAAATACTGGTCACAGGTAAAGAGGCCCATATCTGTATAGACTTTGGCAGTGATATCGTTGTAATTGCCGGTGCCCAGGTGCAGGTAGCGGCGGATACCGTCATCCTCTCTGCGCACCACTAATATTAGCTTACAATGCACCTTTAATCCCACTAAGCCATAAATCACATGACAGCCGGCCTCCTCTAGCTTGCGAGCCCACTGAATATTGTTCTCTTCATCAAAGCGAGCCTTTATTTCTACTACCACAGTGACTTGTTTTCCTTTCTCCGCTGCTTGGGCCAAGGCTTTGATGATGGGAGAATCACCACTGACTCGATAGAGGGTCTGCTTGATGGCTAGTACTTGAGGATCATTGGCTGCCTGGGTGACAAAATCTATTACTGGCTGAAAGGATTCATAGGGATGGTGAATTAACCTGTCACCCTGTCTAATCAGCTCAAAGATATCATCGTACTCTGCAAACTCGTCAGGAATCACTGGGGTATATTTGGCAAAGCGCAGCTGCTTATATCCGGGGAGGCGGCTAAACTTCATTAAAAATGATAGGTCCAGTGGTCCATCAACTGGATAGAGCTCGCCTTTGTGAATATGGAGAGATTCTTGCAGGAAATCTCTTATCCGCTGATCTGTATCCACAGCCAACTCTAAGCGAATAGAAGTACCCCTTTGCCGCTGCTTCAGCCACTGTTGAATTTTACCCAACAGGTCTTCCGCATCCTCCTCCTCTATAGGCAGATCCAGGTTGCGGATAATCCGGAAAGGACTGGCGGAAATAATCTGATAGCCGTGAAAAAGCTTGTGTAAGTAGGCGATAATCACATCCTCTAGTAGCACAAAGGCCTTGCCTTGCTTAGGAGGCAACTCTATAAATCGATTGAGCACCGATGGCACTTGTACCACAGCAAAAATCTCCCCTTCCTCCTTAGGGCTAAGCTCATCTATTCGGGTCTTTTTAATCATCAAGCAGATATTTAAGCTTTTATTGATTAAAAAGGGAAAGGGACGGCTCTGGTCAATAGCCATAGGAGTTAATACGGGATAAATATCTAGGGTGAACATATCGTCTAGGAATTCTAATTGCTCCTGATCTAGCTGGAAGGGCTTGAGAAAGAGGATGCCCTTGTCGGCCAACTCAGGGCTAAGCTGTTCATTCCAACAGCGATAATGGTCTGTCACCTGCTTGTGAATAGCCTGGGAGAGGAGCTTGAGCTGATGCTTGGCTGTCAAGCCGGAAGCATCAATTTTATTGTATTTAGCTAAAACCTGATCCTTTAAGGATGCTACCCGCACCATAAAAAATTCATCCAAATTTGAGCTGGATATACCTAAGAAATTTACCCGCTCCAACAAAGGGTTATTTGAATCCTGGGCTTCTTCTAGCACCCGTTGATTAAACTTGACCCAGCTCAGCTCTCGGTTGTAAAAATGCTCTGAACTTAAGGAAAGATCATCTTTTGTCATTTAACCATTCCTTTTCTTAATAAGTGTAGTATAGCTGCTACGGAGATAATTCTATTTTGTTCCATTATATCAATATCTAAAAGCCGTGCATATTAAGAATCAGTTAAAAAAACAATAAATTATAGAAATTTCTTATTACTTAAATTACAATGATATAAATAGCAATCTTAATAGGCTATTAGAGAGGAGTTGCAAACATGGGAGATAAGGATAAAAAGCTGTGTAAGCTGGTAAAGGATGACTATCTAAAAGATGAGTTAAATGAATACATTCAGTTGGTGGAGGATGCCAAGTATGTGTGTAGGAAGTGTGGGCGCTTGGCCCATAAGGAAAAAAGGCTGTGTAAGCCCGAGGGCTTAAAAAAGTAAATTAATTATTATTTAAATAAATTGACCAGGCACCCTATGTCTAGTGAGATAGGGTGCTTTTTTTGTAAATTTTCTTAAACCCCTAAAGTAAAATAACAAATATACGATAATGAGATTAGAGGAAACAGGCTTTAATATACAAGGAGGTCAGAATAATGAAAGTAAGCTCTGTAGTAGATAGCAACAATGGGGTTAATATTAATTCTGCAACTATTTCAGCCAATGGACGGGATATGGCAAAAATAAATCAACCAGCCAATAGTGGACAAGCTAGAGAGCAAAATCCTTTGGAAAAAAGAACTGGTGTCGAAAGCGCCAGCGGTAAGAAACAAGAGATTAGTCCTGAGCAGCTGGCAGAGGCAGTAAAGATTGCCAATGAGGTTATGCAGGTAATGGATAGACAGCTGCAATTTTCTGTTCATGAAGGGACTAACCGACCTATGGTTAAAGTGGTGGATCCTAACACCGACAAGGTGATTAGAGAAATACCTCCTGAAAAAATATTAGATATGGTGGCTAAGATGTGGGAGGTTGTTGGCTTATTTGTGGATGAGAAGGCTTAAAATAGTCTATTGATAAAGATATAGTTTCTGGAAAGGGTGGTTTGTTATGCGTATAGGTGGACTAGCATCAGGCATGGACACTGATCAGATGGTTAGGGATTTAATGCGGGCTGAGCGGATGAGGGTAAATAGATTTCATCAACAAAGGCAGCGGCTGGAATGGCAAAAGGAAGACTACAGAAGTATTATTAATACGGTAAGAGCTTTTAGGGACACCTATTTTGATATTTTGAGACCGACCAATATTTTAAGCGCTAATAACCTAAAAAGGATGCAGGCTACAGCAAGCAGCTCCCAGGTTTCTGTAAGTGCAAATGCCACAGCCCTACAGGGGGAACTGACCTTTAAGGTATTTGAAAGCGCTACGGCTGCCAGAGCTGTAGGCTCCACAGGTGTCACTAAGGGTGATGCTACTAACGCTCAGCTACAGAGTACAGTATTTGACCCCAATTTATTTAACTTTACAGATAATGAGGGAAAAGAAGGCAGTTTTTCCATAAGCATAGATGGGGGAGAGGCAGTTCAGGTTACAGTTAATAGCATCACTACTGCTTCAGCCGAGTCATTAAGGGATGCAATAAATGATGCAATAGGTGGGGTTGGAACGGCAGCTATTGAAAACGGAAGAGTAGTAATAAGGTCAGATGCTACTGGAACCTCGTCTAGCGTGGTTATTAGCAACATAGTTGAGGCAGCAGATGACGAAGAAAATAATATTACTAACCTAGCAGGATTTTTCTCCACAAGATCTGCTAGAGGCCTGGCAGAAGGAACTCCTTTAAGCACTAGCAGTAGGATGGGGGTAATTAGTGAAAGATTAGCCCACGGGCCTCTAAACTTTGTAAATGGAGAAATGACAATAGGTATTAATGGGACAAACTTTACTATTAAAGAAAGCGATACCTTAAGCCAAGTAATTAATAGAATTAATGCCAGTAATGCGGGAGTGCAAATTTCCTATAGCTCCTTCTCAGATAGCTTTACAATTGTTTCAAAGACTACAGGGGCGAATGAAATTAATGTTCAAAACGAGGATTTTTTCCGCGCTATTGGTATAGAGCCTGCTGCTGGGAAGATAGGAGAAGCAGGTAGAGATGCCAGATTTAGTATCAATGGAGTGGAAGGAACCCGGGCTAGCAACACCTTCACTATTGATGGAATAACCTATACAATTAACGGAAGAATAGATGGGGCAACTGATGATATTACAATCGGCACATCTATTGACTCCAACGGAATATATGAAAATATTGAAAAATTTATCAATGACTATAATGCACTAATAGATACTATCAACAGGAAGTTGAACGAAGAATTTCATCGAGGTTACCCTCCCTTGACCGACGACATGAAGGAGGGTATGACAGAAAGGGAAATAGAGCTTTGGGAAAATAGGGCTAGAAGTGGTCTGCTAAGAAGAGATAATGCTCTCGAGAATATGCTCACTAGAATGCGGACAGCCTTATACGAATCGGTAGGAGATTTTCACTTAACTGAGATTGGCATCGAGACTAGCCGAGACTTTAGAGACAGAGGCAAGCTTGTGCTGAGAAATGGGGGAGAGGATTTAAGAGCAGCTATAAACAATAACCCAGACAAGGTTACTGAAATATTTTCAAGGCGATCCCATATTAGCTACAGCCGGACAATGACAGCAGAGGATGCCAGGGAAAGATTTGCAACCTCTGGTCTAGCCCATAGAATTTCGGATATATTAAACGACAATATTAGCACCTTTAGAAATAGCAATGGCCAAAAGGGTATCCTAATTGAACGGGCAGGTATTGTGGGTGACCTTAGTGAATTCAGGAATTTCTTCGACTCCAGATTAGCTGATGTGAATAGACAAATAGATCGCATGGAAATTTTACTTAGGCGCAAAGAGGATGCCTATTTCAGAAAATTTGCTGCTATGGAGAAGGCCTTAGGTCAGCTCTACTCTCAGGGAGATTTTCTGATGATGCAGCTGATGCAGGGTAAATAGTAAAGGATGTGAAGTGGTGATTGAAGGGAAAGTGGCCCAACTGGAGCAAAACTACGCCCAGCAGCTAATAGCCTATCAGGAGCTTTTTCAGCTGACCCAGCAGCTGGAGGGGCTCTGTACCAAGGAAGAGCTGGAGGAGGAAGAGGTTGAGCTGCTGGTGCAGCTATTAGATAGGCGCCAAGGGATTATTGAAGAGGTGGATCAACTAAACACAGTAAACAGTAAGCTGAGAGGGGATCTTGGGGAGTCAGCTCAAGGCAGCAGGCTGGTGGAGCTGCTGGGGGCAAGAGATCATCTGCTTACAAAAATTGTTGCTATAAATAATCGCTGCGGAGAGGCTTTGGCGGAAAAATTAAAAAAGGTTGGCTCGGCCATTGATAAAATCCAGGCGGGCAAGCAGCTAAACAAGGCTTATAGTGGCAATGAATATCAGAGTGAAGGCTTTTTCTTCGACCAGAAGAAATAAATGAATACTATTTAGGAGGAATTGGAGTTATGGCTTTAAGCAATCCTTATCAGAAATATCAACAGAATACGGTGAACACAGCTACTCCAGGGGAATTGACCTTGATGCTATACAACGGAGCTATCAAGTTTGTCAAGCAGGCAAAGCTGGCTATTGAGAAAAAGGATGTGGAGGATGCTAATAATAAAATCTGTCGAGTTCAGGATATCTTGGCCGAGCTGATGTCCAGCCTAAAAATGGAGATAGAAATTTCTAAAAATCTATTTGCTTTATACCAATACATGAATAGTAGATTGATAGATGCCAACATTCAAAAGAATGTAGCAATTTTAGAGGAAGTAGAAGGTATGCTGACAGAAATCCGGGACACCTGGCAAGAGGTTATCAAATTGAACAAGCAGCAAGGTAGATCAGGAATAGTATAGCCAATATTCATCCCCCTGTGATATAATGTTTTCATGATAGCAAATTAGAATAGTAGATAGAAATGGGGGGGAATAAGTGAGCCTACAACAGCACTTACAAGCCTTGAGGGAAGCAATGGGGGAAAGCCAATCCTATTTGGAGAAGGTCATGGATGTAGCTCCCAGTGTGACAGAGATGCTACACAAGGGAGAGTGGGATCAAGCCTTTGCCCACCTGAAGCAGGTTTTTCATGGACTTATTTATCTCAACAATTTTTTGGAGTCGGCAATTGAGACGTTGGAATTGGATTTGGATGAACTGCATATCGACGGTAAATCAGCTCGAGATATTCTGCAGCAGCTAAACAAAGAGGTAAAAAACATGCTAGGAGCTACTGAGACAGGAGACCAAATAGCCTTGGGAACAATGGTAGCAGGCTCCTTCCGCAGCTCGCTCTACGAGCTGAAGAGCATTTTTGCCCATCTAAACAGCTCCTATTTGACAAATACCTTAAACTAAACATCATCTATTTTTAATAGCTACTTTTCTAAGATCTTAAATTTTTTTAAGGTCTTTTCTTTTTATAAAATATTGCCAACTAAATTGCCAATGGGGTAATATTAAGCTAAAGAGGGGGTGCTGGGCATGACCAAGGTGCAGGAAATAGAGGTCAGTCAGCTGGAATCGGGGATGAGGTTGGCCAGTGATGTCTACTGGCAGGGCAATATTCCCTATTTACTAAAGGATACTGTACTCAGCGATTATCTCATTGAGCGACTAATCCTTATCGGCAAGGATAATGTGCTGGTATACGGGGAAGATAATGCCACCATCAAGAACAACCTTCAGCAGTACGACCGGGAAACCCAAGCCTTTGCCAATACCTACGATAAATCCTTAGATTGCATTAACCAGGTATTTGCTGAAGTGAGAAGAGGCCTACCTCCCGATGTGCAGAAGATAAAGGATAGTGCTAGGGAAGTGGTCAGTAGGATTATGGACAACAACAATATTCTAGGCCGCTTGCGCTTGGTTAAAACAAAGGACGAATACACCTATAAGCACTCGGTAAATGTGGCTATGCTGGCAGCTATAATTGGTAAATGGCTGAACCTCGGTGATAAGGATGTGTATAACCTGGGCTGTGCAGGCATGCTCCACGATATTGGAAAAACCCAGATTCCCGATGAGATTCTCAACAAGCCAGGCAAGCTATCGGACAATGAATATATTCAGATGAAGCATCATACCACCAGTGGCTATGGTATCTTACAGACAATTCCCGACTTGGATGAGGGGATTATGCTGGCAGCCCTATGTCATCACGAACGATATGATGGCTCTGGCTATCCTCTGCGCATTAAGGGGCCAGCAACCCATCTTTACCCTAGGATAATTGCGGTAGCGGATATTTACGATGCCATGACCTCTGATCGGGTATATCGCAGTAAGGTTTCTCCCTTTAAGGTGGCAGAGCAAATTGCCGAGTCTAGCTTTGGCGAGCTGGATCCAAATGTATCCCATACCTTTTTAAAAAATATCTACGCCTTCTATATAGGAAACGTGGTGCGCTTAAACAATGACGTGGTGGGGGAAATTATCTATGTGAATCCCCAGTATCCTACCCGGCCAGTGGTGCGCACCCAGGATGGTTTTATTGACCTATTGCAGGAAAAGCATTTGGAAGTGGAAGAGGTCTTGGCCTAAACAAAATGGAGGTAATTTATGCAGATTATTATTTCCCATCTAAACTTGGATTTTGACGGCTTGGCATCTATGGTAGCGGCAGGTAAGCTCTATCCCAAAGCCAAGCTGGTGCTGCCCGACAAGGCTAGCTTAGCTGTGCAGCGATTTCTCGCTCTCTACAGAGATTCTTTAAATCTACACAGTGTGGGGCAAATTGACTGGGATAAGGTTCAACAGCTGATTATGGTAGATACAGCTAACCTGGATCGGGTGGGCACTGCCAAGGAATATTTGCAAAATAAGCAACTGGAAGAGCTGATTGTCTATGATCATCACCAACCTAGTGCCCAGGATGTCCAGGCTACCAGGGAGCGGATAGAGCAGGTGGGGGCCACAGTTACTATCCTGATAGAGGAGCTGAGGAGAAGCAATATTTCCATCTCCTCCTTTGAGGCTACTATTATGGCCTTGGGATTGTACACTGATACCGGCTCCTTTTCCTATTTAGGCACTACTGGACGAGACTTGCATGCGGGGGCATACCTGCTGGAGCAGGGAGCAAATCTAGGAGTTGTATCCCGCTTTTCAGAGCGGCCGATGCTGGGTGAGCAGCAGGAGCTTTTCAATGCCCTGTTGACCAACTCTAAGGAGTACAACTATCGGGGAATAGATATCCTTATTTCCTGGCATAGTCAAAAGGAATATCAGGGGAGTCTGGCCCTGCTGGCCCGCAAGCTGATTGAGGTGACAGGAGTCCACGGCTTATTTTTAGTGGTGGAAATGGCGGGGAAGGTTTATGTGGTAGCCCGCTCCAACACCGACCTGCTAGATGTGAATTCTGTTGCTGAAAGCTTTGGCGGAGGTGGACATGCTAAGGCAGCCTCAGCTACTATCAAAAAAGGTAACTGGCAGGAAATTATAAAGGCTATTGAAGAGCAGCTAACTCAAGTAGTCAGAAGCTCGGTTACTGCGAAGGATATTATGAGCAGCCCGGTAAAGACAGTAACCTCCCAGGTCACCATCAGGGAAGCGGCTAAGGTACTATTGCGCTATGGGCACACCGGGTTACCAGTGGTGGAGGGGGAGCAGCTGGTAGGGATTATTTCCCGGCGAGATGTGGATAAGGCCAATCATCACGGGTTGGGGCATGCGCCAGTTAAAGGATATATGAGCAGAAACGTATTGACTATCGGTCCCCAGGTGACCTTAGAGGAAATTCAGAATCTGATGATTCAGCACAATGTGGGCCGACTGCCGGTGCTGGTCAAGGATAAGCTGGTGGGGATAGTTTCCCGCACCGATGTCTTAAACTATATCCACGGGGAAAATGTCAAGGGGCATTTAGGTGATACTATGCTGCCTGCACCTATCCACAAGGATGTGGTAAAGCTGATGGAGGAGCAGCTTGCTCAGGAAGTACTGGAGCTGCTGCAGGAGGTGGGTCGAATTGCTGACAGCCTCCAGTATATAGTATACTTGGTAGGTGGTGTTGTACGGGATCTGCTTTTAGGTCATCCCAGTGAGGATATTGATCTGATGGTGGAGGGAGATGGCATCCACTTTGCCAAGGAAGTGGCAGCAAGACTAGGGGGCAAGGTTACTGCCCATGAGAAGTTTGGCACAGCTACCTGGATAGTTAGGCCTGGCTTCAAGCTAGATGTTACTACTGCCCGACGAGAGTATTATGATTATCCAGCTGCCCTTCCCACGGTAGAATGGTCAGATTTGCGGGAGGATTTATTCCGCAGAGATTTTACTGTTAATGCCATGGCAATTCAATTAAACGGAGGCAAATATGGCTGTGTAATAGATTACTTTAGTGGCTACCCAGACCTGGAAAGAAGAGTTGTCCGCACCCTCTATAATCTGAGCTTTGTAGAGGATCCTACCCGGATCCTGCGGGCAGTGCGCTTTGAGCAGCGTCTGGGCTTTGTCATGGATTCCCAGACCCAAGAGCTGGCTGTTACTGCTGCCCATATGATTAGCTCTGTTGGGGAAGGGCGTATAGCTACTGAGCTGAAGCTCTTGTTTAGGGAGGAGCATCCCATAGAATCCATTGAACGCCTAAGCTATTTGGGTGTATGGGATCATCTTATTGGAGATGATATGGTCAATGCTCAGACTCTGAGCTGTGTGAAAAACTATCATCAGCTGCTCGAGGAGCTGGCAATAGCTCCCAAGGAAGGCTGTATTTGGTTAGGTTATTTAGCCCTGTTGTTTTTCCAGCACCCCCAATGGACAACAAAAATAGCTGCCTACAGCTTAAATAAAACTGAGGCAACCTTTGTCACTGAGATAGTAGAGCTCCAGCAGTGGACAGGCCTGGAGGAGGTTTGTCCATTAAGTGTAATCCACAGCCAGTTGAAGGAGTATTCCCGGGAGGCTCTAGTTTTCACAGCTGCTGTCTGGGGAGGCAGGGGGACGAGGCTGCTGGTAAGCTATATCAATGCTAGGCGCAGCTTAAGTCTGCCCTTGAAGGGAGAAGATCTGCAGGCCATGGGCCTAAAGCCTGGGCCTACCTACTCAAAGCTCTTCTCCCAGATGGAGGGAGCAGTTTTAGATGGGGTAGTTACAGATAGAGAATCGGCTAGCAAATGGATTGAGAACCAGTTGGCTGACATAGATATAGATTAATTAAAAAAATGGAGTGAAATACCTTGGAACTATGGCTTACTATTCTCAGCTTTCTTTTAGTAATTATCATCATCAATCGAACTCATAATCTGGGGTATGCTCTGTTTGCTGGAACCTTTGTCTTAGGAGCCTTTGGGCGAATTCCTGGAGAGCGGCTTATGGCATTGATATGGCAAAACGCCACAGCTCCCACTACTATTCGCATGATTGTAGTGATTTTACTCATCGGTGTGCTGGGCAAGGTCATGGGAGAGGTAGGTCTTTTAGAGAGACTGGTAAATTCCTTGGAAAAGCTGGTGGCTGATGCCCGCTATTCCTTGATTTTGTTGCCCAGCCTAATAGGTCTGTTGCCTGTTTTAGGAGGAGCAGCCCTTTCCGCCCCCTTGATTCATCGCACGGGCCAGCGGATAGGCTTTAGCAACGATCACCTGGCGGCTATCAATCTTTTTTACCGCCACATCTGGTTCTTAATTTTTCCTCTTTACCCAAGCTTGATTGTGGCCGAAAGCATTTCGGGTTTCTCGGTATTTTCCTATATAAAGCTGCAATTTCTTCCAGCCCTGATAATTCTGCCTATTAGCTTTATTTGGTTTTTTCCAAAGGCTAATTCGGTGCCCTATAAGACAGATGTAAAGCTAGATCAGACTGGAGCTGGTAAGGATTTCTTTTTTAGTATTTTGCCTATCCTGGTGATGCTTTTATTAGCCATAGTGCTAAAGCTGGACTTTTCCCTTGCCCTGCTAGTGGGAGTAGCGATAGCCTTAGGGAGCAATTTGCCCCAGCAGAATGGCTATCTAAATAGGGCTAAAGCATACCTACACCGGGGAGTTAGATTGGTTAAGACTGGCCTAAACTGGCGCATGGGCTTGGTGATTGTGCTGATTATGCTTTTTCAAGCTTTTGTAGAGGAGGTTGGAGGGGTAAATATCTTTGCCGAGCAGATGACCCAATGGGGAGTGCCGTTGATGGCGATAGCTTGTCTAATTGCCTTTATAACCGGCTACACTACGGGAGCAAACATGGCTGCCATCGCCGCGTCCTTTGTGATTTTTATACCTATAATTCCTGGCGGAGAGCAGGCTATCTTTTATTTGAGCATGATGTTTGTCTATAGTCTGGTAGGCTATATTTTATCTCCCCTTCATCTATGCCTAGTGTTAACTAATGAGTATTATGGAGCCAGCTATGCTACAGTTTTTAACAAGCTGGTGGTGCCTTGCTTAATTTTGCTGGCAGCTATGACGGGACTGATTTATTTTCTAATGTAGCTGACAAATGTCTACAAAAATCTTATTATCAGTGGAACCTGATTAGATATTTTTGCATATACTGCAATATATCTAAAAAGGGGGTAGTTAAATGTCAACCTTTCAACATTATCCACCAAAGCCACCAGGAGAACCATGTCCTCAGCTTCCCGGCACCTTATTAAGAGTATATATTCCTGCTGGAGCGGTTATCAATTTGTTAAACTTAATTGAGGTTACTTCACCTAGTGGTATCTGTCTAATTGTCCGCGTTCCTGCTTTAGGAGGCTCAAGCGGCTGGGGCTCAATCTTAGACTCAATTAAGGCTGCAGGAGGTAGAGTGGAGGTAGTACACGAATAGGACTCAAGAAAACCCTAGTCTAGTTTACAATAAGTTACTAGTACTGGGGTTTTTTATCTTTGTCAGCCGGCAGGAACTATTAAAAAAAAGATAGAACTTATTTAGAATAACATCAAAAATTTAAGAATGAGAGGTGTTAAATATGGAGCAGCTAGTGGGGCTGATTGATAGCTATCAAAGACAGCTGGAGAGCTATCGGGATATGCTTATATTGGCCCAGCAGCAAAGACAATTATGTAAGGAAGAATGCTTTCATGGATCTCAGGCCATGAATAGCTTAAACAATCTCCTCAGTCAGCGTCAGGTCCTCATGGAGAAGCTGGAGCTAGAAAAGGAAGTACTGAAAGAAACTCAGGCTAGTTTGTGTAGAGCACTTAATCTGGCGGAGCTCAACCTGAGTGCCATCAAGGCTAGCTTAACAGGATTAGGGCTAGAGCAGGAGGCTAATAGGGAGCTGGCCCAGCTAGATGAGCTCCTGGCAGAGCTGGGACTCACCCTAAAAGCGATCAATCAATTAGATATGGAAAGCCAGGCTCTAATGAATCAGCTGCTGGCGGCAGCCCCCAAGGAGGTCCCAAAAAGACCGGTAGAGCAAGTGGTCCATTCGGCTAAAAATGCCTATAAAAAGCCGGTAATTCCGGCCGACAAGGGAAATATTGACCAGCGCAGGTAATTGTATGAATATACAGTTCATTAAGCTATTGTAAAGAAGGAGCTAGAAAAACGTTAAGACCTCTGAAAAGTAATAATCCACATTTTTAAATCTGTATGATGTAGTTTTCAACAGACTTATCCACATTATCCACAGATTTTTGTCCACATAAGGGGATAACTGGGGATAAGTTAGACTCTTGGGGAGATGCTTTTTGTTGGGATTAAACGGCTTAGTAAACATGGGCTTGTACTTAGCTATTAAGAAAAAGCAGGACTGGTCCTAGGTCTTTTGAAAATATATACATAAAGGCGCATAATTATTCAAAGAGGTAAAAATATGATTGATTTAGCATACACCTTCTTGTATAATTATTAATGACTTAGAGGTGGACAGGCCATGCTTGTCCTCAATATATCTTTATGGGGGGAAGAAATGATGAAAAGAATTAAGGTTTCGTTAGTGATTTTGGTGGCCATAGGGCTTATGCTGGCTAGCGTAGGCTGTGGTGGCGGCAATGCACCTGGCACAGGTGGCAGCAATGAGCCTAGAACCCAAATATCCCGCTTTGAAGATGCGCCAACTGCTTTAAATGCTCTTTTAGCAGGTGGAGTAGATGCGGTAGTTGCGGATAAGCCGGTGGTGATGGCCTACTTAGAGAACAACCCAAATGCTGGAGTAATTGCCTTTGGAGATGATGCCTTTGAGATTGAGTACTATGGAATAGCAATGCGTCATGAAGATGTGGAGCTACACGCTCTTGTCAATGAAGGGTTGGCCAGAGTTAAGGAAAGTGGAATTTACGATAAGCTTATTAATAAATACTTCAATGATGGTCCAGATGTGGAGCTAAAGCCAATGAATAATGAGCTGGGTATGACTCTACAGGTGGGTATGGACGCTGCCTATGCTCCTTTTGAATACGTAGATGAAGCTACTAATCAAATCGTAGGCTTTGACGCGGAGCTGATTAAGGCTATTGCTGCTGAAATGGGCTTTGCAGTTGAGCTGAACAATGTGCCTTGGGATGGTATTATCCCTGCCTTGACTAGTGGTAAGATCGACATTTTGATTTCTGCCATGACTATTACAGAGGAGCGCGCTAGAACTGTCACCTTCTCTGATCCTTACTTTGAGGCTACCCAATTTATTGCTGTGAAGGAAGGCTCACCAATTAAGAGCTTAGCAGACCTAAGGGGCAAGAGAATTGGCGTGCAAAATGGTACAACTGGTGACTTATTCGTCAGTGAATTCTTTGGTCAATAGTTTTAATGAATGCGTGGTACCTTCAAGGTATTACGCATTTTCATTGCACTAGAACCGTATCTCTTCTATTTTTAATGCAGTCCATTTTTGACCAAAAAAGGGTGATATGATGTTTAGCGGTTTTGATTGGGATTATGTAATAAGATATTGGCCTATGATGATGCAAGGGGTTAGAATGACCATCATTTTAACTACTTTAGCAGTGGCCATAGGAACCTGTATCGGCCTGTTTGTAAGCTTGCTGCGCCTGTCAAAATTTAAGCCAGCTAACTGGCTGGCTAAAGCCTATGTGGATTTTTTTAGAGGCACACCCCTATTAGTACAGATTTTTATCGTCTTTTATGCCAGTCCTGAGATTCTCAGCTGGCTGTTGAATAAGAGGGTAGTATTAAGTGCCTTTACCTCAGGAGCTATTGCTCTCAGCTTAAATAGTGGAGCCTATATTGCGGAAATTTTCCGAGGGGGGATTCAATCAATTGACCGAGGACAAATGGAAGCGGCCCGCTCCTTGGGGATGCCCTACAGTCAGGCCATGCGCTACATCATATTGCCCCAGGCCTTTAAGCGCAGTATTCCGCCCCTGGGTAATGAATTTATTGCTATGCTTAAGGACTCTTCACTGGTATCTGTGATTTCGGTGCAGGAGCTGATGATGACGGGGAGAATTATGTACGGAAGAACCTATCGAGTGATGGAGACCTGGCTGCCAATTGCCTTTTTATACCTGATTATGACCATGACCATCTCCCAATTTGTAGCCTATTTGGAGAGGAGGTTTGGCAGAAGTGATCGTAGTGACTAATCTTTTTAAAAGCTTTGGAAAACTTGAGGTTTTGAAGGATGTATCTACCACTATAGCTGAAAAGGAAGTGGTAGTTGTAATTGGGCCTAGCGGCTCGGGTAAAAGCACCTTTCTTCGCTGCTTAAATCGACTGGAGGAGCCTACCGCAGGGGAGATTTTTATTAGAGGAGTTAAGGTCACCGATCCTAAGACAGATATCAACAAGGTACGAGAGGAAGTCGGTATGGTATTTCAAAGATTTAACCTATTTCCCCACATGACTGCCTTGGAAAATATCAACCTAGCTCCCATGAAGGTGCGAGGAATGAGCAAGCAGGAGGCAGAGGAAGCGGGATTAGCCCTGCTTCAAAAGGTAGGCTTGAGCGACAAGGCCTACGTTTATCCCGACAAGCTGTCTGGGGGGCAGCAGCAGCGGGTAGCTATTGCTAGAGCCTTGGCAATGCGGCCCAAAATTATGCTATTTGATGAGCCTACCTCAGCCCTAGACCCAGAAATGGTGGGTGAGGTACTGACAGTAATGAAGGATTTGGCCAATGAGGGGATGACCATGGTGGTGGTGACCCATGAAATGGGCTTTGCTAGAGAAGTAGGTGACCGGGTAATTTTTATGGACGAGGGTCGTTTAGTGGAGGAGGGTACACCTCAACAAATTTTTAACAATCCTCAAAATTCTAGAACCCAGGCCTTTTTGTCCAAGATACTGTAGCAATTTTGCAGCTAATCCGCGTTGACAGTAAAAACCTGTTATGCTATACTCTACCTATACAAAAACCCTGTTTTTGTATGCAAAACTTTTTCAATTTTTAGGAGGAATGTATAGCATGATTGGTAAGGTAAAATGGTTTAATCAAGAAAAGGGATTTGGATTTATTGAAAGAGAAGGTGGAGACGACGTATTTGTACACTTCTCAGCTATTCAGGAAGATGGCTTTAAGACCTTGGCTGAAGGACAAGAGGTTGAATTTGACATCGTTGATGGAGCAAGGGGACCTCAAGCAGCTAACGTTGTTAAACTATAGATTAAATCTAGAAAAATAACAGTAGCCACTAAAAACCTTCGACGTTTTTGTCGGAGGTTTTAGTTTTGATATTGCTCTAACAAGGCAATAATTTGTTATCAATAATTCCAAAATAATGAAGGATTTTTGTTTTTTTTCGGGAATACTATAATTGTAAAGAAACCTGATCAAAGGAGTTGGTGCTAAATGAACATTATCATTAGAGGGAAAAACATCGATTTGACTAATGCACTGAAAGAGTATGTAGAAAAGCGAATTGGCAAGCTGGATCGCTATTTTGAAGGCTTGGATGAAGCTCAGGTTACTTTAAATGTGGAGAAGGAACGCCATCGGGTAGAAGTAACTGTTCCAGTAAATGGAATGATTTTACGAGGAGAAGAAGAGACTACAGATATGTACAGCTCTATTGACTTGGTCCTAGAGAAGCTGGAAAGACAAATCTCTAAGCATAAGACCAGGCTATCCAGAAAAGTGAAAAATGGAAGCCTGTTGGATTTGGTGCCCAAGGTAAATAATGAGGCTAAAGAGGAGCTAGAGCCCAAGGTACTTAGAACAAAGAGATTTGCCGTCAAGCCCATGCCGGTAGATGAGGCAATTATGCAGATGAACCTGATTGGGCACAGTTTCTTCGTTTTCTCCAATGCGGAGACTGAAGAGGTAAATGTGGTCTATAGGAGAAAAGATGGACATTACGGCTTAATTGAGCCGGAATTTTAGGATCTTACCCAACAGAGCTGTCGAGTCATTGACAGCTCTTTTTTTTGGCGTGGGGGCAGCCACAGCAGGTTTGTACTAATAGTTGCAACTTGGATATATGAGTGTTAAAATGTGATAGGGTATAGTAAATTGAAGAAAACATGAGCTTGTACCTGATTTATAGTTTAGAAAGGAGTTTGACTTATGTTAGGCTTTATCAAGAAGCTGTTTGATGAAAATGCCAAAGAAATAAATAAGCTGAGCAAATATGTGGAAAAGATTAATCAACTGGAGCCCCAGATGGAGCAACTGTCTGACCAAGAGCTACAGAACAAGACTCCTGAATTTAGAGAGCGCCTGGCTAATGGGGAAACTGTGGATGACTTGCTGCCCGAAGCCTTTGCTACAGTGCGGGAGGCGAGTAAGCGGGTGCTGGGGATGCGACACTTTGACGTTCAGCTAATCGGGGGTATCGTACTGCATCAAGGACGAATTTCCGAAATGAAAACTGGTGAAGGAAAAACCCTGGTGGCAACCTTGCCCGCCTACTTAAACGCTCTCACAGGCAAGGGAGTGCATGTTATCACAGTCAACGATTACCTGGCCAGTCGAGATAGCCAGTGGATGGGTCAAATATATCGCTTTTTAGGCTTATCAGTAGGTCTAATCATCCATGGCATTGACTCGGCAGAGCGCCGTGATGCCTATGCCTCCGATATCACCTATGGCACTAACAACGAGTTTGGCTTTGACTACCTGCGAGATAATATGGCCTTTGATGCCAACCAGCTTACTCAGCGTCCCTTAAACTACGCTATTGTGGATGAGGTGGACAGCATCCTTGTGGACGAGGCTAGAACACCGCTAATTATCTCTGGTCAGGCGGATAAGCCTACCGACCTATACTATACTGTAGCTAAACTGATTCCCCGCTTGAAAAGGGAAGAGGATTTTGTGGTAGATGAAAAGGCCAATGTGGTTACTCTAACTGAGGCAGGAGTTGCTAAGGTAGAGAAAATGCTGGGAGTAGAAAACCTCTATGACGACACAAACATGGAGCTGAGCCATCACGTAAACCAAGGCTTGCGCGCCCATGTGCTGATGAAAAAGGACAAGGATTATGTACTAAAGGACGGGGAAATTGTCATTGTAGACGAGTTTACCGGGCGATTAATGTTTGGTCGCCGCTTTAGCGAGGGTCTGCATCAGGCTATTGAGGCCAAGGAAGGGGTTAAGATTGAGCGGGAATCCCAAACCCTAGCCACTATTACCTTCCAAAACTACTTCCGCATGTACAAAAAGCTAAGCGGTATGACTGGTACAGCTAAAACAGAGGAAGAAGAATTTATGAAGATATACGGCTTAGACGTGGTAGTTATTCCCACCAATAAGCCTATGGCCCGGGTGGATCACCCTGATGTGGTCTATCGCACCAGAGAGGGCAAGTACAAGGCTGTAATAGAAGAAATTGCTGAGACCTACAAGACGGGCCAGCCAGTTCTGGTAGGTACTATCTCCATTGAAACCTCGGAATTTTTAAGTGCCATGCTCAAGCGTCAAGGGGTGGTCCATCAGGTGCTAAACGCCAAATATCATGAAAAAGAGGCAGAAATTGTAGCCCAGGCAGGACAAAGGGGAGCCGTTACCATTGCCACTAATATGGCAGGCCGGGGTACAGATATCGTGCTGGGTGAGGGAGTACAAGATCTGGGCGGATTGAAAATTATCGGAACAGAGCGCCACGAGAGCCGAAGGATTGACAATCAGCTGCGGGGTAGAGCCGGACGTCAAGGAGACCCGGGCTCGTCTATCTTCTACGTTTCCTTGGAAGACGATTTAATGCGCCTCTTTGGCTCGGAAAACATCATGGGAATTATGGATAAAATCGGGATGGATGATGAGACACCAGTCAACCACTCCATGATCTCCAAATCTATTGAAAGTGCCCAAAAGAAGGTGGAAGCGAGAAACTTTGAAATCCGCAAGCACGTTCTTCAATACGACGACGTGATCAACAAGCAGCGGGAAATAATCTACAAGCAGCGCTCAGAGGTGCTGCGGGGAGAAGATTTAAAAGCTCAGGTATTAGATATGATTGCTACCGTTGTGGCGCATACTATAGACCGTTTTGCGGGAGAAGACCAATATCCTGAGGATTGGGACTTAAATAGTCTGATGGAATTTATGGAGCAGTCTTTTTTGCCCGGTCATACCTTGAAACCTGAGGACTTTTATGAAAAAAACAAGTCAGAGGTAGTTGAGTTTATCCAGGATCTGGCACTACATGCTTATGAATTGCGGGAGCAAGAGGTGGGCCATGAGCACCTGAGGCGCTTAGAACGCATTGTGCTGCTAAAGGTGGTAGATGGCAAGTGGATGGATCATATCGATGCCATGGATCAGCTACGCCAGGGTATTGGCCTGCGGGCCTATGGTCAGAGAGACCCCCTCATCGAATACAAAAACGAAGCCTTCGATATGTTTCACAGCATGATTGCTGAGATTCAAGAGGATGTTGTCCGCTACCTATATCGAATCAAGGTTGTACAAGAGGAGCCAAAGCCCCAGGTTAGAAATGTGGTGGAAAATCGAGGCGATCAGGCTGCTGCTAAAAAGCCTGTGACCGTAGGAGAAAAAATTGGTCGCAACGATGATTGTCCATGTAATAGCGGAAAAAAATATAAAAAATGCTGTGGGAAAAATAAATAGAGCTGCAAATAGCTCAGCTCAAAATAAGCAGCCTTATATAGGAAGGAATGAGCTTAGTGTTAGTGGAAGCTAAGAGAGAACTGGAGCTAGCTACCAGAAAAATAGAAGATTTGAGGGTTTCTCTTTGACGTGGTAGGAAAGCAAGCCCGAATAGAGCACCTGGAGGCAGAGATGTCCAAGGGGGATTTTTGGGATCATCGGGAAAGCTCCCAACAGACTATTCAACAGCTGGCCCAGCTTAGAGATCAACTGAAGGGCTGGCAGGAGCTAGGGCAGCAGCTGGAGGAGCTCCAGCTGTGGTACCAACTGGTTCAAGAGGAAGGAACAGAGGGAGAATCAGCTAAGGAGCTGAGTAAGGGCATCAAAGCCTTGCAGAATGGTCTGGAGAAGCTGGAGCTGGAGCTGCTGCTCAGCGGCCCCTATGATCAAAATAACGCCATAATTACGTTACACCCGGGAGCTGGTGGCACCGAGTCCCAGGATTGGGCGGAAATGCTTTTTCGCATGTACTCCCGGTGGGCCGAAAAGCGCAGGTACAGTGTAGAAATATTGGACTATTTGGCTGGTGATGAAGCGGGGATCAAAAGTGTCACTATGCTGATAAAGGGATCTAATGCTTACGGCTATTTAAAAGCGGAAAAGGGGGTACATCGCTTGGTGCGAATTTCTCCCTTTGACTCTTCGGGTCGGCGGCACACCTCCTTTGCTTCATTAGATGTGATACCTGAGGTGGGTGATAACGAAGAAATAAAAATTGACCCTGCAGATTTGAAGATAGATACCTATCGAGCCGGTGGAGCCGGCGGTCAGCATGTGAACAAAACCGACTCAGCGGTGCGCATTACCCATCTGCCAACTGGGATTATCGTCCAATGTCAGAATGAGCGCTCCCAGATGACTAATCGTCAGACTGCTATGCGTATTCTCCAGTCTAAACTGGTAGAGCGCAGGCTTGCAGAGCAGGAAGCGGAGCTGGCCAGTCTGCGGGGTGAGCAGCAGGAGATTGGCTGGGGCAGTCAAATCCGATCCTATGTGTTTCATCCCTACACCCTAGCCAAGGATCACCGCACCAATGTGGAGGTAGGCAACGTGGAAAGCGTAATAGATGGCAATTTAGACACATTCATTGAAGCCTATTTGCAGCTGCTTAAGAAGGGATAGTAAGCCTTCTTAAACAGCTGGTTTTTTTATTTTCCTACTTTTAACAAAGCTATTGAATTTTATGGGACAATCTTAGTATAATAAAGATGCTTTTATAATTATCTTATAATGCAATAGGAGGTCCTAGATGAAAAGCATAAAACTGAGGTTAATTGTCTTAATTTCCCTGCTGCTAGTAGCTGTGTCCGGTCTGTTTGGTATTGCCTCTTATCACCTGGCAACTGAGGCTATTGTAGAGAAAATGGAGGAATCTCTGGAGCTGCTTGCTTTAGAAGGGGTAAAGGTAATTGAGGGCAGGATGAGCGGCCAGCTAACGGTTCTGGAGGTTATTGCCGGTCGAGAGGAGATAGCCTCTATGGATTGGGAGCGACAGCTGCCAGTTCTCCAACAAGAATTGGCTAAGACAAGCTTTAT
>CAYVRD010000035.1:18717-20400 GCA_964454195.1 uncultured Clostridia bacterium | reverse complement strand
TAATGCAGTAGTTAAGTGCTGAGGTGGATGAAATAGATGTATTTGTCACTACACGAGTACCTAAAGAAAAACTGGTAAATAGATACATGTCAATTCTAGAACTGACTAAGCTGGATGGGGATAAGCATGAAATTGAGTTGAAGCCATCCACCTATTCTTAAAATATTTGTAAGGTTTTTGCAATTTTTCCCTAAAGAAAGCAGGATTTTCTTGTAAATTGGAGAATAAATACGCCAATAAGGGATTAAGCTGTAGCCTTAGTGTACAGTGGACAGGAGGGTGGTGAACACACAATGAATATTACAGATGTGCGTGTCAGAAAAGTAAATGTGGATGGAAAGATGAAAGCTATAGTATCGGTTACCTTTGATGATGCTTTTGTAGTTCACGACGTCAAGGTAGTAGAGGGGCAAAATGGATTATTTGTAGCAATGCCAAGCCGTAAGACTCCAGAGGGCGAGTATAGGGATATTGCTCATCCTATCTCTACAAACGCCAGATCAGTCATTCAGGAAGCGGTTTTAAAGGCATATGAAGAGGCTCTTGTTTCTGCCTAGTTTTAGACCGTGATTTAAAATATCGGCTTTATTCTGTTCTACTTGAAATTATTTGCATCTATTTTAATAAGTTTTTAATTAAGGAGCTTTTAAAAAAAGCTCCTTTTATTTTTAGGCATTTTTAGGTAAACTATATGAGAGAAAGAAAAAAGATAGGGGGATACATTTTGGATAAGGCTATTGTGTTAGCAGCTGGCAAAGGGACTAGAATGAAATCGAAATTAGCTAAGGTCTTGCATCCGGTAAATGGCAAGGCTATGATAAAATATATTGTAGATGCTCTTGACTCTCTTGGAATCCAAGAGCAGATTATTGTGGTAGGTCACCAGCGGGAGCAGGTGGCAGAATACTTAGGCACTGACTATAAATATGCCATCCAAGAGGAGCAGCTAGGCACAGGACATGCGGTTCTAATGGCAAAGGAGGTTACAGACCTTCAACAGCACGGTATGATAATGGTAGTCTGTGGAGACACACCTTTGTTGACTAGAGAAACACTGGGAGAGCTGATTAGGGTACATCAACAAGCAGATGCAGCAGCTACCCTTCTAACCTGTGACTTTGCAGATCCCAGTGGATATGGTCGCATCGTGAGAGATGACCAGCAGAGGGTAGTTGCTATTGTAGAAGAGAAGGATGCCAATCGGCAACAGAAGGAAATAAGAGAAATAAACACAGGAACCTATTGCTTTGCAGGCCAAAAGCTTTGGGCCAGCTTGGAACAGCTAAAACCAGCTAATGCTCAAGGGGAGTACTATTTGACAGATGTTATAGAGCTTTTAGTAAAAGAAGGAGAGCGGATAGCTTCCCACAAAATTGATAGACCGGAAGAAACCATGGGAATAAACAATAGAATTCAATTGGCAGAAGCGGCTAAGATTCTAAGGATGCGAAAGCTATATCAGCTGATGGAAAGTGGGGTCACTATCCTAGATCCTGAAACCACATATATCGAAGACTCGGTAAGTATTGGACCAGATACCACTATTCACCCCAATACTGTTATCTCGGGGACGACAAAAATTGGTGAAGAATCTATTATCGGGCCCAACACTAAAATTGTAGACTCTCTTCTGGGACAACAGGTAGTAGTAGACCAGTCTACCATATTGGAAAGCCAAATAGG
>CAYVRD010000035.1:17043-18617 GCA_964454195.1 uncultured Clostridia bacterium | reverse complement strand
ACTAAGGATGTACCAGCTAAGTCTTTAGCTATCGCCCGCAGTGAGCAAACGGTTATTAAAAATTATGTCGAAAAAAGAGGAATTCACCAAAAAAAGCAGAAGAATTAAATTTGGCTTTTTTGTAGAATAATTTGAGGTGGAGGTAATTTTTAATGTCGGTTTACAGTAGAAAACTAAAAATCTTCTCCGGAAATGCAAATCCCCAGCTAGCAATAGAGATATGTGATTATCTAGGGGTAGATCTGGGAGATGCCAAGGTTAACAGGTTTAGCGATGGAGAAATTAGTGCCAATATAAACGAGAGTGTAAGAGGGGCCGACGTATTTATTATTCAGCCCACATCTTCCCCGGCAAACGAAAACCTGATGGAGCTACTAATCATGATAGATGCAGTCCGCAGAGCATCTGCTCGCCGAATCAGTGCAGTGATACCCTACTACGGCTACGCTAGACAAGAGCGCAAGACCAGAGCTCGTGACCCTATTACAGCTAAACTGGTAGCAAACCTAATCACTCAGGCTGGAGCAAGAAGAGTCGTTACTATGGATTTGCACGCTAATGCCATCCAAGGCTTTTTTGACATTCCTGTAGATCATTTGCCTGGTGTACCTATTTTAGCCGACTACTACCAACAAAAAAATCTCAGTGACGTGGTAATCGTGTCTCCCGATGTGGGAGGACTGCCTAGAGTGAGAGAGCTGGCAGAGCGAATCAATGCCTCTATTGCTATTGTGGACAAGCGCCGTCCTGCTCCAAACGTATCAGAGATTATGAATATAATAGGTGATATTAATGGCAAGACAATTATTTTAACCGACGATATTATTGATACTGCAGGTACTATTGCTAATGCGTCCAGAGCGCTAAAAGAAAGAGGCGCTAAAGAAATATATGCTTGCTGTACCCACCCGGTATTATCCGGTCCAGCTATAAAACGCTTAGAGGAATCACCTATCCAAGAGATAGTAGTTTCCAATACTATCCCTCTGCCGCCGGAAAAACAGTCAGAGAAAATCAAAACTTTATCAGTTGCTCCGCTACTAGGTGAGGCTATTATTCGCATTCATCAGGATTTATCAGTGAGCAAACTATTTGATTAAAGATGGGTTGTAGAAATAGTAAAGTTTATTGATGTGGGGGAGGGATTAAAAATGCATCAAGTGCTTTGTCCAATTTGCATTAACCAGGTACTATTGGAGCAATATAATTCAGACAGTCAGATTACATGTCCCTATTGTCAAGCCTCATTTCATCCTGAAAAGGGATTGGGCTTAGAGAAGGTGCACCAGTCTGTTGCCAGCTGTTGCCATGGAGAAAGTCAATGTGGTAGCTGTCAAAAAAGCAACTGCCTAATAGGCTATGCCAAGCTTGCTGTATCCCAGTCGGTAGAGCAAGGCCAAAGCAAAATACCTGAGGGTGAGAGACTAGTTCCTAAAAACGACGTTAAAGATTTTGAACCCTACGATTTAAAGGTAAGTCTAATAGAGATCCTGATTAGCTGTCAAAGCTGTAAGGATCAGCATCACTCCGATTGTATTGTCAATATTGTGCGAAACTGTATAGAGACTGCTCTC
>CAYVRD010000035.1:13264-16943 GCA_964454195.1 uncultured Clostridia bacterium | reverse complement strand
AGACTGATAGTGAGCCAGTTTCTGCGACCTATTACCTTATATTTATCAGTTCCACAATTGGGGCATACCGACAGCTTAGACTTTTTGGACAAGAAAAACACCTCCATGTATTATAGTGTATCCAGTGAATGATCAATAGTCAATCAGCAATATAAAAAACGCGTATAGGCAAATTATTTTTTTATGGCAGGATTTTTAAGCATTAGGCAGAAAGTATTTATTCATGTTTTTTTATAATTATGTAAGATAAACTAGGGGGGTATTAGTTTGAAGAGGGTATGGACAGTCTTACTGGTAATGATGCTAGCTGTTGGCTTGATGTTGAGTGGATGCGGTGGCAGCAAAGAGCAGCAGCCGTCTGGAGGTCAACCAGCGGACAATGCTAATCAGCCAATTAAAATTGGTTTTCTGGGGGCAAAAACGGGTAGTCATGCCATTTATGGTTTAGGCACTCTTAAAGGGATGCAAATGGCAGCAGAAGAGATTAACAATAGTGGTGGACTTTTAGGTAGACAGGTGGTAATCGTTGAGGACGACCACGGTAGCAAGCTGGAAGAGATTGCTACAATTACGCCAAAGTTTATCGAACGGGAGAGAGTAGTTGCTATCGTAGGGGATCCAACTACTGGTGGCACTAAGGTTGCTGCTCCTATCGCCAATCGAGCTCAGGTGGTATTGCTTTCAGCAGGAGCTACAGGACCTGGAGTAGTGGAGATTGGGGAGTATATTTTCCGCAACACCTTGCTAGACACTGTTGCGGCTCCAGCTACTATAGACTACGTAGTAAACACCAAGGGCTGGAATAAAATTGCTTTGATTACATCTAGAAACAACGATTACAGTGTAGGCTTATCAAGCATTTTCCGTCAGGCAATCATTGACGCTGGCGGGGAGATTGTCATTGAAGAGAGCATTCAAGATGGGGATACAGATTTTAGTGGGGTAGTTACCAATATCAGGGCAAGAAATCCTGAGGTAATTGTATTTTCAGGCTATTTTACTGAGGGAGCCCTTATTATGAATGAGGTGCGTCGTCAAGGAATGAATGACGTGGTGATGGTAGGGGGCGACGGCCTTCAGGGAGACGACCTGATGAGACTGGGTCAGCAGAGTGTAGTAGGATCCATTACATACGCTGGATTCTCTCCTGAGCAGCCTACTGCTACTACTGAGCAGTTTATTCAGAATTTTCGTAGCAAGCACAATGAAAACCCGGACTTGTTTTCTGCTCAAGGCTACGATGCAGTGATGCTAATAGCTGAAGCTATCAGAAAGGCAAACAGTGCAGATCCAAGGGATTTTCATAAGACCTTGGCTCAAACTAAGAATTTTGATGGTGTATCTGGGGTGACTACCTTTAGAGAGAACAGAGAGCCAATCAAGAGTCCTGTATACTTGTTGATAGTAACTGAGAATCTAGAATTTGGCCTACTAGAGAGTATTCCGGTAGAGATTAAATAGTTACAAAGAGTTGAAACAGGTAGCAGTCCGAAAGGGGCTGCTATCTATTTTAACGGCAACATCTTTCCATATTTTATAAAATATGGTTTGCAAGGGGGAGGATTATGGAACAAAATCTGCAGCAAATTGTCAACGGTATCACCTTAGGCAGCACCTATGCTCTAATTGCCCTTGGCTATACAATGGTCTATGGAATTATTCAGCTGATTAATTTTGCCCATGGGGAAATATTTATGTTTGGTGCCTTCGCTGGACTTTTTGTGGTGACAGTACTAGGGGTACACAATCTCTTTATAGCAATTTTAGCAGCTATGCTCTTTTGCATGCTCTTAGGTATTATTATCGAACGAATAGCCTATCGTCCCTTGCGGAAGGCATCACGTCTTTCAGCCCTGATAAGTGCTATTGGGGTGTCCATCTTTTTATCAACCTTGATGGTGCTATTAAGGGGAGCAAATGTGACCAGATTTCCTCAGCTTGTAGATGCTACACCCTTTCATATAGGACCTGTGATTGTTACTAAAATTCAGCTGGTGATAATAGGGGTGGCAGCTTTTCTAATGGTGGCTTTAAACCTGTTTATCAAGTATACAAAAACAGGACGTGCAATGCGTGCCTGTTCTCAAGATGCGGATGCAGCTTCTCTCATGGGAGTAAATAATGATAGGATTATTTCTATTACCTTTGCCATCGGTTCAGCCTTAGCTGCAGCTGGTGGTATTCTGGTGGGGCTACAATTTAGCTCTATTCATCCCTACATGGGGCTAATGGCAGGCTTAAAGGCCTTTGCCGCTGCTGTATTAGGGGGAATTGGCAGCATTCCTGGGGCGGTGGCAGGAGGCTTGTTTTTAGGAGTGGCTGAGCTATTGGGGGTTTCGGCCGGCTTTTCCCAATTTAGAGATGCCTTTGCCTTTGCAATTCTAATCCTGGTTCTGTTGATTCGTCCTACGGGACTCCTAGGGCGAAAAATACAGAGGAAAGTGTAGGTGAGCCCCATTAAAGGTTATGATTTTCTTAAAAAATATCCGGTGCAGGTTATCATTTTTATCGGGGCGATTGCCAGCTGCTATCTGACCATCGCTGCCTTGGAGCCACTGGTCAACAACTATTATAAAAGTGTTCTGATAGCTATCGGCATTAACGTGGTAATGGCCTTAGGCTTAAATATTATCACAGGTGTTACTGGTCAATTATCTCTAGGGCATGCGGCCTTCATGAGTATAGGTGCCTATGCCGGCGCCTTGGCTACATTGGAGCTAAATCTTCCCTACCCAATGGCTTTGCTAATAGGTGGGGCTGTAGCAGCTATGGTAGGAGTTACTATTGGCTATCCTATATTGCGCCTGTCAGGAGACTATTTAGCCATTGCTACGCTAGGCTTTGCTGAAATAATAAGGGTAGTCTTCAATAACCTTAAAATAACAAAGGGTGCCTTGGGTATAGCAGGGATACCTCCTAGCACCACCTTGCCCATGACCTGGACAATAGTAGTTTTAGTGGTGATCTTTGTGGCTTGGCTGCATAACTCTCGCAACGGCAGGGCATTTTTTGCCATCAGAGAGGATGAAATAGCTGCTGAGGCCATGGGCATCAACACTACTCTATATAAGGTACAAGCCTTTGGGGTGGGAGCATTTCTGGCAGGTACGGGTGGGGCTATGTACGCCCATTATCTCACCTTTATTCGGCCAGACAATTTTGGCTTTATCAAATCAATTGAGATATTAAATATGGTGGTGCTGGGGGGATTGGGTAGCATCCCAGGTACTATTTTAGGCGCCTCAGTCTTAACCCTAGCTCCTGAGCTCTTAAGAGTGTTTGCCGATTACCGCAACCTGTTTTATGGGGCATTGCTAGTAATGATGATGGTATTTAGGCCTAATGGTCTTTTAGGTGGCGTAGATATTACCAAAGCCTTTTTGAGGGTGATTCCAGGGAAGGTTTTGCATAAATACTATGGGAAATAGGTGATATAGATGAGTATACTGGAGCTGAAAGATGTAACTATCAGGTTTGGCGGTTTAACAGCAGTGAGCAAAGTAAATTTGTCTGTTCCCCAAAATGCCATCGTATCCTTGATTGGGCCTAACGGAGCTGGAAAAAGTACTATTTTTAATATCATTACCGGGATGTACAAGCCCACCCAGGGTGAGATATACTTTGATGGTCAGCGAATAGATGGAATGCCAGCCTATAAGCTCACCAAGATGGGAATAGG
>CAYVRD010000035.1:5050-13164 GCA_964454195.1 uncultured Clostridia bacterium | reverse complement strand
TGATGGATAGCATTAGACAAATATGCAAA
The DNA here is from genome assembly GCA_964454195.1 of uncultured Clostridia bacterium. Classification (GTDB taxonomy): domain Bacteria; phylum Bacillota; class Desulfitisporia; order Desulfitisporales; family JAWSUQ01; genus CAYVRD01. The sequence goes on along the minus strand of CAYVRD010000035.1, from coordinate 13,135 downwards.
AGAAATCTAACAGTATTTTTAGTGGAGCACGATATGAAGGTGGTAATGGGAATATCGGACCGGGTAGCGGTGCTAGACTATGGCAAGAAAATTGCTGAAGGCTCTCCTGAGGAGGTACAAAATAATCCAGCTGTTATAGCAGCCTACCTAGGTGCTCAGTTTGCTCAGCGCCTAGCTAAAAAACAAGAGAAAAAAGAGGGATCGGCATGCTAAGATTGGAAAGCATTAACGTATATTATGGAGCTATCCATGCCATTCATGATGCTACTATAGAGGTGAGAGAAGGAGAGATTGTTTCGCTGATCGGAGCTAATGGAGCTGGGAAAACCAGTATTCTGCGAACTATTTCTGGCTTAAACACTCCCCAATCGGGAAACATTTTTTTTAACGAGCAGCCAATCTGCCTAACCCAAACTAAAAAAAACATGTTGGGGAAGCAGAAGGTACAGGTGAAAATGAAACGACCCCATGAAATAGTAGCAATGGGCATAGGCCACGTTCCTGAAGGACGTAGGGTTTTCCCCCATATGTCTGTCTACGAAAATCTGCTCATGGGAGCCTATTCCCGCAAGGACAAAAACATCAAAGAATCTCTAGAGCAAGTTTACCAGCGATTCGTTCGACTGTATGAGCGTCGCAAGCAGGAAGCAGGCACCCTATCAGGTGGTGAGCAGCAGATGCTAGCCATGGGGCGAGCACTGATGAGCAAGCCTAAGCTACTCCTCTTGGATGAGCCTTCCATGGGGCTTGCTCCCATGCTGGTAGACGAAATATTTCGCATAGTGGAGGAAATCAACAAAGCTGGCACCACTATTCTACTGGTTGAACAAAATGCCCATATGGCTCTTTCCATAGCAAATAGAGGCTATGTGCTAGAAACAGGCAATGTGATTATGAAGGGGCCTGGATTAGAGCTGCTAGATAGCCCGGATATTCGCAAGGCCTATTTGGGTGATTGAGAAGTGTCTGAGCTGGATTCCTCCTGGGGCAAAGCTCTGGTGGGAGCCTTTTCCTGCTCCTTTTTTAAAAAAGAGACCTTTACTTTATTGGTCAGATCCTTTGTTTTAGCCCAGGTGCTTTCTACAGCAGTAAAAGTACTACTACTAACTGTTTTAAGCTTTTCGGGAATAGGATTGGCGTTGTAGACTAAATGCTTCTCACCCGCAGCGGCAGCAACTATTACGTCTTTGCCCATAGTTTCCATATACTCTGCAGACAAAGTAGCTGTTTTTCCCATAATCCCGCCTACTATACTGGTGGATATTTCCAAGTGAACAATGCTGCCAGACAGGGTGTCAATTATCACATCCTTGACAACCCCCAGATTGTTACCCCTATCCGATAGAACTTTGGTGCCGGAAAGCATACGGCTGTTTAGGTGGGCAGCTAGCTGCTGCTGGCTACCCCTCTGAAGAGCTGAGGCACTGGCAACTGTCACCGCATCGGCCCCAACACTATGAACCTTATTGTAGGGTAAAATTCGAGTTTCCTTTACTAAGGTGCTTACCGACACAATAATAGCAGAGATAGACTTTTGTTCTGAATCGATTAGCAGCGCCTTGATTGTGCCCAACTGTTGACCTTCTGCTAGGCTGATTACTGGCAAACCTATTAACTCTTTTGACTTGATATTCATTAAAGCACACCTCCTTGTCCCTGGTATATGTAGCTAATAAATATGCTAGCTAGAGATTAATTATGCCAAAATAGGGCAGAATAGTTACTAAGGAAAGGAGGCGAATTAAATATGGCTAATACATTATTAAACGCAGAAGTGAGAAACTGTACCAGTAAAGGGAAACGGAAGGATTTGCGCAAAAAAGGATATATTCCCGGTGTGCTCTATGGTGAAAACCAAGAGCCTGTTGGAATAACCTTGACGCAGAAGGAGCTAGAGCAGGTATTGCATCAAAGGGGAGGTAAAGGTCTATTAACACTCAAAATAAATGATGACAAAAAGGTAACTGAGACACCAGTGATGGTAAAGGAAGTTCAAACCCATCCAGTGAAGGGAGTAGTCATTCATATAGACCTGCACCAGGTAAATTTAAGACAAAGGCTGGAGGTAGAAGTACCGGTACAGCTAACTGGAGATGCTGAAGGTGTAAAAGAAGGAGGAATACTACAGCAGCATATGCGCACCATCACTCTAAAATGTCTTCCCACAGATATTCCAGAAAGCATTAGCTATGATATATCCCAGCTAAAAATTGGCGAACAACTGACCGTAAGTCAGCTGATTATTCCTAATAGCAGTGAAATGATTAGTGAGCCAGAGCAAATGGTGGCCAATATTATTCCACCCCGCATAGAAGAGGAAGAGGCTGCTCCTGAAGAGCTGCAAGAGACTCAAGAGGAAAAGGCGGAAGCCCAGCAGGCTGAAGATGCTGATACAGGTGCGGATAAAGAAGAGTAAGGCTAAGCGAGATAATTAATATATCCCCATTAACTAACCTAAAGTGGTTATTGATGGGGATATTTTTTGGAAAGAAGGATAGAGGAATTTTGCCGATGAACTCGAACATATACAGGTATGGGTAAAAGGAGGCAGTAGGCAGTGAAGCTAATAGTAGGACTAGGCAATCCAGGAAAAAAATATGAGACCACAAAGCATAATGTGGGCTTTATGGTGATTGATCAATTAATAGATAGGTATGGGGAGAGCTCTGTCAAAGAAAAGTATAAATGCTTTGTAGCAGAAGGAAAAATTAGAGGTGAGAAAGTACTTTTGGTCAAGCCCCAAACCTTTATGAACTTATGTGGAGAAGGTGTTGCTCCACTGGCCAGTTATTTTAAAGTGTCGCCTAAAGATATAATAGTAATTTATGATGATTTAGACATGCCGGTTGGACAGCTCAGAGTTCGTGCAAAAGGAGGCTCCGGCGGTCACAATGGCATCAAGTCACTTATTCAAATGCTAGGCACCCAGGAGTTTCCCAGGATAAAGATCGGCATTGGCAGACCACCCCAGGGCTGGCAAACAGCAGATTACGTTTTGAGCACCTTTACCTCAGATGAATGGCCGCAGATACAAGAAGCCTTAGAAAAAAGTGCTCAAGCAGTAGAGGTTTTATTAACTCAGGGAATAATTAAGGCTATGAATGACTACAATTAGATTATATCACAAAAGAATTGGGGTCATTTCTGTGCATCTTGTTATTATAGCAGGCTTGCTGGCATCGGGATTTGCCTTTGTTGGCAACCAAAAAATTCTCCAGCAGTTTGGTAGCAGAGGGATTTCTACTGTGACTCCCCTATTTGAAGAAACCTTAAAGACAGGTCTAGCCCTATTGCTATCAGCATCAATATTAGGTGTGCACCTGGTTTTTGGCATCGTTGAAGGAATTTACGACTATGGAACAGCAAGTAAGGGTCAAGGATGGGCAGCAGCTGTCAGTGTAATTAGCCATGGGATTTTTGGACTAGTCACTATGCTGGTAATAAGTAAAACCGGCTACTTTTTAGCAATAATACTAAGTGCTACCTTGCATACCAGCTGGAATTACTTAATTGTAGCAATTGCTGAGAAAAGACAGAGAAGAAAGCTTTATTAGTGGGGGTCCTTTGGGGCGCTCATCTTAATGTTTTGGAGGCATACAATGAATCAACAAGTCGAACAGTTATTAGACATAATTAGGAGGAGCCAGCCATGGCAGCAGCTCAAGTCGGGTATAGAGCAGAATCTGAGCCAACAACTTGTCTATGGATTGACAGGTACTCAGCAATCCTACTTCCTAGCCAGTATTGGACAGCAGCAAAAGCGGCCTTTGGTTATAATTACTCAAGACGAGGTCACTGCCAAAGCAATATTTCAGGAGCTGGTGGGATGGCTGCCTCAAGAAGAAATAATGTTTTTGCCGAAAAAGGATTTGGTGCAGAGCCTGGCTACAGATTCGGGAAAGCATGTGATGGCAGAGAGAATCAGTATATACACTAAGCTGCTGGCTGCAGCTAGACCTATTCTAGTCACTCCTATTGAGAACCTGGCAAAAAAAGTACTGAAAAAAGAAATATTTGCGTCCGGATTTTCCCAGATCTCTATTGGGGACGTAATAGTGTTAAGTAGCCTGACTGAAAATTTAGTTAAGCAGGGATATGAGCGAGTAGACTTGGTGGAAGTGCCCGGGCAGTTTTCCTTGCGGGGCGGTATATTAGACTGCTTTTCTTTGGACCAGGAGCGTCCTGTGCGCATAGAGTTTTTTGATGAAGAAGTGGATTCTATCAGGTTCTTTGATGTGGAAAGTCAACGCTCACTGGAGCAGACTAATAGCTGTACCATCGCCCCTGCCCTGGAGTACTTTTTAACCGATGATAGGGCGCATCAGACTCTATCTAAAAGGATTGGAGAACTATTCAATCAAAATTTGGGGGAGCTAAAAAAGCAAAGGAATAAAGAAATATGGGAAAACTACGGAGATAATTACAGTGGACTAGTAGACTCTTTAAAACAGGGAATATATCACAGTAAGCTGGAGCCGGGTCTGGGCTTACTTCCCCAAGCCCTTCACTCTCTACTAGACTATTTTGCAGAAAAGCCAATGCTGTTTGTGATAGAGCCCAGCAGATGCTGGGAGGAGCTGGAGCAATATTTAACCTTTTGTCAAGAAACAGTATGGGAAATGTACCATCAGGGGAATAGTCTGGCAAGTGAAGACAGCACCTACTATTCAGCTGTTGAGCTATTGAGCTATTTAGCAGAATATCAAACTATACATCTAGCATTAATGCCTCGCAAGGGAGGCAAGATGAATCCTAGTCAGACTATCAGCTTTACCGGCAGTCTAATGTACAATTTTCATGGAAATTTTGAGCTGCTGGAAAAAGAAATTGAAATGTATAGTAAGCAGGATTACCACGTGGCCTTCAGCAGTTTAGATAAGCTAGAGGTAGGTAAACTGGAGACCTTTTTAAGGAGCACAAAAGCCAGTATTCCAGTTTATCCTGTTCAGCTGACTAAGGGCTTTGTCATTCATGAAGCCAAGCTAGCTTTGATATCTAGCACTGATCTTTTTGGACAGCAGCAAAAGCGAAAAATAAAGAAAAAAACCGGAGATAAAATAGCTTCCTTCGTAGAGCTAAAGCCAGGTGATTATGTGGTTCACGATAGCCACGGCATTGGAAAGTATCTAGGGATTGAACAGCTTACTGTAGGAGAAGTGATTAAAGACTATTTAGTGATAAAATATGCGGGAGCAGATAAGCTTTACGTGCCAACAGACCAGCTGGAGCATATTCAACGCTATATAGGGATAGAAGGCCAGCCTCCGAAGGTTTATAAGCTAGGAGGAAATGACTGGAATCGGATTAAAAATCGAGTAAAAGAATCTGTACAAGAATTGGCTAAGGAGCTTTTAGAGCTATATGCTCAACGAGAAGCCACTCCCGGCTATAGATTTAACCCGGATACTGGCTGGCAGCAGGAATTTGAAGAAAAGTTTCCCTATGTGGAAACAGAGGACCAAATGCGATCTATTGCTCAGGTGAAGCAGGATATGGAAAAGAGTCGACCTATGGATCGACTGCTATGTGGGGACGTGGGATATGGTAAAACGGAGGTAGCACTGCGAGCAGCATTTAAAGCTGTCATGGATGGCAAGCAGGTGGCTGTTTTAGTACCTACTACTATATTAGCCCAACAGCATTTTGAGACCTTCAGCAAAAGATTGGAAAGCTATCCTATGACAGTGGAGATGTTGAGCCGCTTTAGAACGCCAAAACAAATTAAAGATATAGTCTCTCGCATTAAAACAGGAGAAGTAGATATGATAATTGGCACCCATCGCCTGCTCTCAGCTGACATCAAGTTTAAAGACCTGGGCTTACTTATAGTGGATGAGGAGCAGCGATTTGGTGTGGTACATAAAGAAAAGCTAAAAAGATTGAGGGGAAATATTGACGTATTGACATTATCAGCCACGCCTATTCCCAGGACACTACACATGTCTATGGTGGGTATGCGGGATTTAAGTGTCATCGATACGCCCCCCGAGGACCGCTATCCGGTGCAAACCTATGTGGTGGAAGAAAACATACACATCATCAAGGAAGCGATCCTGCGAGAAATGAATAGAGGTGGCCAGGTATTCTATTTATACAATCGGGTCGCCGATATAGAGCAGGTAGCCCGCAAGCTTCAGCAGCTGGTACCCCACGCTCGAATAGGAGTTACCCATGGACAAATGCGGGAGAATCAACTAGAGGATATAATGCTGCAGTTTATCAAGGGGCAAATGGATGTATTGGTCTGTACCACTATCATTGAAAACGGCTTAGATATTCCCAATGTAAACACTATAATAGTTAGTCAGGCCGACAAGCTAGGATTATCCCAGCTCTATCAGCTGAGGGGCAGAGTTGGTCGCTCTAATCGCATTGCCTACGCTTATTTTACCTATTCGAAGGGCAAGGTGCTAACTGAAGTGGCAGAGAAGAGATTAGCGGCAATTAAAGAATTTACCCATTTGGGAGCAGGATTTAAAATAGCAATGCGAGACCTGGAAATCCGAGGATCGGGAAACATCCTTGGACCAGAGCAGCACGGCAATATGATGTCAGTTGGATTTGACTTGTACTGTCGTCTGTTAGAGCAAGCTGTGGGACAGCTGAAGGGAACTGTAGTTACTAAACGAGAGCTACCTACAATAGAGCTGGATGTAAACGCCTATTTTACCGACCAATACATACCTGATAATGCCACTAAAATAAGTATTTATAAAAAACTGTTAGCAGTGGAGACAGAGGAAGAAGTGGCAGAAGTTCTGGATGAGATTATTGATAGATTTGGCGACTTACCTCCTCAGGCGGCCAACCTGCTGGAAATAGCCAGAATGCGAGTGCAGGCGCTTCAGCTAGATATTTCTAAGATTAAACAGGAGCGAGAGCAAATAACGATTTCCTTTAATCAAGATCCCCAGCTTACTGGGGAACAGCTACTAAAGCTGACTGGTGGCATGGGGGGAAAAATGAGCTTTAATAGTAGTGGACCCTTAGAAATACGGCTTAAGGTGGTGGGAACAGGTGAAAAAGAACGCATTCAACTGATTAATGAAATATTTGGACGATTAAAAACTCTTGTTACCTTAACTAAGGGCTGATATAATGATTGTAGTTTGTCTTTAAAAATAGGATAAAATTGAAAACAAAATAAAGAGAGGTGTAAAAATATGTTGAACAGAAAAAGTATGCTGATGCTTATGTTATTGCTTGTAATGGGGATAGCACTGGTAACGACCGGGTGTGGCGATAAAACAGTAGCAGAAGTAAACGGGTTTAAGATTACCGAGAAAGAGCTAGATCGTCGAGTAGATAATTATATTAAAAGCATAGAGAGACAGGGATTTGGCAGCTTTTTACAAGGTGAAGAGGGCAAAGAAATGATAGCAAGAATTAGAGAAGATATGCTGGAGGATATGATTGCTCATAGACTGCTGCGTCAAGAGGCAGAAAGACTGGGAGTAATGCCTGATAAAAGTGCGATAGCTGCAGAGGTTGAAAAGGTGAAGGCTCAGCTTTCAAAAGAGCAGTTTCAGCAGGTGTTGAAGGAGTATAACTGGACTGAAAAAGATTTGGAAAACTTCTTTAAAGAGCAATTAATTGAGCAGGCAGTATTTAAGGAGGTTACGAGAAATATTACTGCATCCGAGTCAGAGATTGCTGAGTTTTATCAGCTGCACAAGGATGAACTTACAGTAGTGCGCTCTAGTCACATTTTAGTGGGTACAGAAGAAGAAGCGCTGCAAATCCTAGCTGAGCTGGCAGCAGGAGCTGACTTTGGCCAATTGGCTGAGCAAAAGTCTCTATGTCCTTCAGGGAATGCGGGAGGCGATTTGGATTTTTTTGCTAGAGGAGTAATGGATTCAGATTTTGAAAGAGTGGCCTTTAGCTTGGGAGTAGGAGAGGTTTACTCCGAGCCGGTAGCTACCCAGTTTGGCTACCACATTATCAAGGTTACTGACAGAAAGGACTCACTGGAAGCGCTGAGAGCGGACATAGAAGATATGTTGACTGCAGAAGATAAGGCGGTTAAATTTGATGAGTTTATGACAGAACTGATCGCTAACGCAAATATTGTGAAGAAATAGCAAG
>CAYVRD010000035.1:0-4950 GCA_964454195.1 uncultured Clostridia bacterium | reverse complement strand
GACTTGGGTAGAGTAGTAATCCCTAAAGAAATAAGAAGAACCTTGCGTATACGAGAAGGGGATCCTCTAGAGATTTTTGTCGACCGGGAAGGTGAAGTAATCTTAAAGAAATATTCGCCCATAGGAGAATTAGGTGATTTTGCAAAAGAATATGCTGATTCACTGCATGAAGCAGTTGGTCATATTTCTTGTATTGCAGACAGAGATAACGTCATTGCAGTAAGTGGAGCACCTAAAAAAGAATACCTAAACAAGCCAATCGGTCCAGCAGTGGAAAAGGTAATGGAAGACAGAAAAGCTGTATTGATTAACCAACCAGGTGAACATATGTATTGTATAAGCTGCGGTGAGGACAATGAAGAATGCAAGTTTACTGCAGAGGTAATTGCTCCAATTATTGCAGAAGGAGATCCAATTGGGGCAGTTATATTGGCATCAAAGGATCCCAATGCGAAAATGGGAGAAATAGAGCTAAAACTAGCTGAAACTGCAGCTGGCTTTCTAGCAAAGCAGATGGAACAGTAGCAGTTAAGAAATAAGGTGACAAGTTTGTCATCTTATTTTTTTTGGTCATACCTATAGAAAGCATAGGTTTCTTTCTAAAGGACTATGACTAGGGGGGATAAGCAGTGAGCAGCAACAATTTTCTCAAGGGAGCGGCGCTGTTGGCTGGTGCAGGACTAGTTACAAAACTAATAGGCGCCCTTTATCGCATTCCTTTTGCGCGCATTGTAGGTGAGGAGGGGATGGGATTATACCAGATGGCCTATCCAATATATACAATGATATTAGCTTTTGCTACAGCTGGTGTGCCAGTAGCAATCTCTATGATGGTAGCTGACCGCAAGGCTAAAAATGACTATAGGGGTATGGAAAGGATACTCTTGATTTCCTTAGCCCTGCTAATTTTTTTTGGACTACTATCATCAATAGCTCTATATAAAGGTGCTTACTTTTTAGCAACCCAAGTTCTACAAGACCACCGTGCCTATTATTCCCTTGTAGCCCTTTCTCCAGCTCTCTTTTTTGCCGCGGTAATATCAGCCTTTAGAGGATATTTTCAAGGAATGATGATAATGGTCCCTACAGCCATAAGTCAGATTTTAGAACAGGTGGCTAGAGTAGCAACAGTTTTTTTTGCCAGCTACATACTTTTAGGACGAGGGATTGAGTTTGCCGCTGCTGGAGCTACTTTCGGTGCAGTTATTGGCAGCATGGCAGCCTTAGTAGTTTTGGTAATTTACTATCTGTGGTGGCGCTATAGACAGCAACCCTTTGGAAAGCAAAGCTTAATAAAATCACCAGGTACTCTTGAAATTGTAAAGAAAATAGGAATATTAGCTATTCCCATATCCTTGGGAGGGCTGGTAATGCCTCTGATGCAGACTATAGACGCAGCGATGGTTCCCGTGCGTTTACAGGCAGCAGGCTACGATGTGCGGACTGCCACTGCTTTATTCGGGCAATTTTCGGGAATGGCTGCCACTCTTATAAACCTGCCTACCATAGTGACTATTTCCTTAGCAGCCAGCTTGGTGCCAGCTATTTCTGATGCCATGTCTAAGTCAAACCATGGGCTGGTGGTAAATAGGCTTAACGAAGCCATACGCTTGTCAGTAATGCTGTGCCTGCCGGCAGCAGTAGGCTTATTTTTGCTGGCGGAGGAGATCGCCCTGCTGCTATATGGCATACCCCAGGTAGGGGTATCTATAAAAGTATTGGCACCTGCTGCCTTCTTTTTAGGCTTACATCAGATTACCGCAGGTGCTATTCAAGGGCTGGGTAAAACCTACCTGCCAGTAAAGCATTTATTTTTTGGAGCTCTAGCTAAGGTAGTATTAAACTATTATTTAACTGCCATACCTTCCCTAGGGATTAAAGGTGCAGGAATAGCAACTGTGGCTAGCTTTGCCCTAGCCTTTGGATTAAACCTAAATTACCTTAGCAAAAGCACTTCATTTAAGCTGAGTATTAGATATCACTTGCTAAAACCTGTCATAGCTGCTACAATTATGGCGTTCAGCATAGGCTGGGGAGAAATGGTTTTGGCTGAGGAATTAGGAAATAGTCTGCTCACTCTAGCGTTAATAGGCTGGGGTGTGATGGCCTACGGTCTGACATTGCTACTAACAGGAGGCATAAAAGGGCAAGATATTGCTATTATCCCGAAAATTGGGCCAAAAGCTGCCCGCATATTGGTAAGAATGAAAATAGTAAGGTGGTAGGAGAGCTATGGGTAAAATAACTGTAGTTGGTCTAGGGCCGGGAGATATAGGCTTACTGACCATGGAGGCATGGCAGCGGTTGACGGGTACAAGCCAATTGTATTTGCGCACTGAGGTTCATCCAGTAGTATCCCAGCTGAAAGAAGAAGGCATTGTTTATCAGAGCTTTGATTACATATATGAAAAGGAAACCAGCTTTGACCAGGTCTACCAACAAATAGTCAGCCATTTGCTCAGTGTAGCGGCCGAAAGCTCTCTGGTATATGCAGTTCCAGGACATCCACTGGTGGCTGAGACAACGGTTACCATGTTATTAGATAAAGCAAAGGCTGATCTGCCAGTAGAAATAGTGGCAGGCATGAGCTTTTTGGACCCATGCTTTAGCTTATTACAAATAGATCCAGCAAAGGGCTTAGTGGTACATGATGGCCTGGTCTTAAAAGGGGAGGATTTGGTTCCAGAGAAAAGTCAAATAATTTGCCAGGTGTATAATCAAATGATTGCCTCTCAAGTTAAATTGACTTTGATGGAAAGATTTCCTGACGATTATCTCATAACAATAGTTACAGCAGCGGGGGTACCCCAGCTGGAGGAAAAAAGGACAATTCCTCTTTATGAGCTAGATAGACTTAAAGGCTTGAGCTACCTTACTAGTGTTTATGTACCTCCTAACCAAGCTGGTGGTTTCAGACCTAATAGCTTAGAGCCGATAGTCCAGGTGATGACTCGACTGAGAGCAGAAGATGGATGCCCTTGGGATAGAGAGCAAGATCATCAATCTTTGAAAAAATTCTTAATCGAAGAGGCCTACGAGGTTGCTGAAGCAATTGATGAAAATAATATGTATAAATTGTGCGATGAATTGGGAGACTTATTACTACAAATAGTTTTTCATGCACAGATAGCATGGGAAAATCAAGATTTTAATATTGATGATGTGGTAGCTACAATAACCGAAAAAATGATTAGGCGCCATCCCCACGTCTTTAGCCATGCTGTGGCCAACACAAAGGAGGAGGTCCTAAAAAACTGGGATGCCATTAAGAAGCAAGAGAAAGGGGAAGGGGATGCACAGGAGTATTCTATCCTATCTGTTCCCCGAGAATTACCTGCCCTGATGAAAAGTCAGAAGTTACAGCAGCAAGCAGCTAAAGTAGGCTTTGACTGGCCTGACATTAAAGGTGTACTGGACAAATATGCTGAAGAATGGTCAGAATTAAAGAGGGCCTTGGCAGGCGGACAAGCTGAGGAAATAAAGGAAGAGTTTGGCGATGTACTATTTGCTCTAGTCAACTTAGCTCGCTTTTTGAAGATAGATTCAGAAGAGGTTTTGCAAATGACCTGTAATAAATTTACAAAGAGATTTAGATTTATGGAAGCAAGAGCTAAAGAGAAGGAAGTTAATTTAACTAGTCTGAATTTACAGCAGCTGGAAAATATGTGGCAAGAGGCAAAAAAATGTCAAAATAAAGGGAAATATATAGAAAATATTTGAATGGGCAGCAGGAGTTTCCCTTGAGACAGCGAATAAGCTAACAGTAAAGTAAAAATAGTTTAGGAGGGGTAATCTTGAATAAGACAGAATTAATTGGCAGTGTAGCTGAGAAGGCTCAGATGACTAAGAAAGATGCAGAAAAAGTGGTTAATGCGGTTTTTGCATCAATTGAGGATGCTTTAGCTAACAACGATAAAGTACAACTAGTTGGCTTTGGTACTTTTGAAGTAAGAGAAAGAGCTTCTCGTACAGGTAGAAATCCTAAGACTGGCGAGCCTATCGAAATTGCTGCTGCTAAAGTACCTGCATTTAAAGCAGGAAAAGCTTTAAAAGATGCAGTTACTAAGTAAATAAATATTTAATAAAACCAGGTCTGAAGAGGCTTGGTTTTTTAATACCTAAAAATAAAGCAGGTGGAAAGATGAGACTAGATAAATACTTAAAAGTATCAAGAATTATCAAAAGGCGAACTGTAGCTAAAGACGCCTGTGATGGGGGAAAGGTCAAGATAAATGGGCGTTCGGCCAAACCTGGGGCAGAGGTTAAGCCGGGAGATCTACTGGAGCTATCTTTTGGCTCTAAAGTAATCACTGCCAAGGTTTTAGCTACCCCCAACTCCATTAGTGCCAATATGGCTCATGAAACCTATGAGATACTAGAGGAGAAAAGAATAGCTAAGGAGGAAGAAGATTTTTAGCATAATGTGGTATAAAAAACCAGCCTCTGTTACAGAATAATGTTGATTAGAATACAATTAACCTGTAATGGAGGATTAGTATTTATGCAAAACTATCTAAGGTTCTTAAAAATCGCTGGATTATCAGCTGTATTGGTGGCGGGAGTGCTATTATTAGTGGGCTGTCCCCCCCAGCAAAAGCCCGACAACATTCCTGGAGTTCCACCGGCCCAATTAACCGAGGAGCCGGAAATAACCGTGTATATGCATGAAACGGGTGAGGTTGTCACTATGAATCTGGAGACCTACCTGGAGGGAGTTGTGGCGGCAGAAATGGACCCAGAGTGGCCAGAGGAAGCTTTAGCAGCGCAGGCTATTATCGCCCGAAGCTTTACTATGAAAAAAATACAAGAAGGTGGAGTGCAGGCTAGAGGAACAGATGCTTCCACAGATATTATGGAGTTTCAAGCCTATAGTGAAGAGCGAGTAAATGATCGAGTAAGAGCGGCGGTGCAAGCTACAAGGGGGGAAGTTTTGACCCATAATGGAGAATA
>CAYVRD010000034.1:0-21243 GCA_964454195.1 uncultured Clostridia bacterium | reverse complement strand
TATGGTCTAATAAGGCCATGGTATAAATAATTATCAGACAAGGGGAACAGTATGATTATGCAATAATGATCCGTAAAACTAGGGTCTCTGGGGTAAAAAGTCGTATCTTTCATTTAAGCGATAGAACAGTAGAGCAAGCTGTTGCTGAAAGAGAAAGCCTAGGGAAACTAGAAAAGCTGCACTGGGTCCAAAGGCGGTGACAGACACCCCTAGGGCAATAGAAAGGTTGCGCATGGCTGTGCCATAGACAAAGGAATAGGCATCAGGTCTGTTGTAGTAGCGCCGTGCTAGCCAGGCAGAGATGGCGAAATTGATCAAGTAGAAAATTAATACTATAGTAATTCCTAAAATGAGCAAGCCCCAGTCGGTGACGATACGCTGGGCGTTGTTGCTGATGCTAGTAAAAATAATATACATCATACCCCAAGCTGTAATACCCGGCAGCTTGGGTTTTATTATTTGTTGAAATTGATCTTGGGTATAGTATTTCATTAGGATTTTGAAGGTAATCATACCTAATAACAAGGGAACAAACACTACTAAGCCGATAGTAGTCATAGTGCGCAATAAATCAATAGGGACATGTCGGCCTACCATTACCAGTAAATACCAGGGAGCTAGTACGGCTCCGCTCAACAAGCCAACAACTGTCAGCTGGATAGCAGCAGGCACATTGCCTTTGGCCATTAGAGTAAAGGCAATAGTCATATTGCCAGTAGGGAGCAGGGAAATCAGAGCTAGTCCAGCGAAGAGGCCTGGATGATCCCTCAAGAAAAGGGTGCCTAGAAGAAAAGCCAAGGCTGGCACGAATAAAAAATTATAAAGCATCGCCAGTCTAAGGATTTTTGTGTACTGAAGATTAAAGACCTGATTAAGCTTTAGCCCTATCATCAGAGGGTAAATCATTAATATGGAGACAAGTAGCACATGCTTTTGCAAAAAGGCTGTGTCAAACATAAGACCTGCTATTACTCCTGTAATGATAACTAGAGGGATAGTTATAGTAATATTTTTATTAGGCCACAAAAAAATTTTCCAGAAGTAATTAGACATTATCCGCATTGCTCTAATCCCCCATTATACCCCAACAATTGGCATGGCTTGTATCTATTTATATTAATTATATGTTATAAAAAGTATTTCAGCAATAAATTCCAGTAAGCTGAGTGCAACTAGTTTGGTGCAAGGACTTATGCTATACTTAATAAGTGGCAAATCATTCTGCACAGAAACAAGAGGTGGGTATTGTCATGGAAAATAAGGCGCTACATATTTTTAACAGGCCAGTGCTGGACATTATCAAGTCTAGGCGCTCGGTGCGGACCTATAGAGGAGAGCCACTGACAGAAGATGTACTGCAGCAGCTGAGAAACTATATTTCCAGCATAAAAGGACCTTTTAAACCTAAAGTCAGACTTGAGCTGATAGATAATAGCAGTATTGGACAATCCGACGGAGGCAGGATTGGCACCTATGGTGTGATAAAGGGCTCCAAGGACTACGTGGCAGGTGTGGTAGAAGAGGGAGAGAAAAATCTTGAGCAATTAGGCTATGTATTAGAAAGCTTTATTTTATACGCTACCTCCTTAGGCTTAGGGACATGCTGGCTAGGTGGCACCTTTAAAAGAAGTCAGTTCAGCTCCCTGGTAGGGCTTAAAGATCAGGAAACAATACCAATTGTAACCCCTATTGGATACCCGGGAGCTAAGAAAAGTATTGTGGAATCTCTAATGCGCTTTGGTGCTGGATCAGATCAGAGAAAACAGTGGGAAGAGCTTTTTTTTTCCAATAGCTTTCTTCAGCCCCTTGTCAAGAACGAAACAATATACTGTCAAGCTTTGGAGGGTGTGAGATTAGCTCCCTCTGCATCTAATAAACAGCCTTGGAGAGTGATAAAGCTAAATGGTACTTACCATTTTTACATTAAGCGCAATAAAGGCTATGCAAAAAGCTTGGGCTTTGACATTCAAAGCATTGATATGGGTATAGCCATGTGTCATTTTGAGCTGGTTTTGAAAGAGTTAGGGATAAGTGGGAGCTGGAAGACGGCAAATCCCCTCCTTTTGGATGAGGGATTAGGCTTAGACTATGTAGTAAGCTGGCTAGATAATAAACAATGATAGAATAGTACTATAGAAGAGGAGCTAAGCTGAAAAGCTAGCTCTTTTTTTAATAAATAATCTTGACAAGAGCATAAGAAAGATTTATTCTAAAAGTAGGCTAAGGTCAAAGATGGTCAAAAGAGCAATTAAGGTCAGAAATTAATAATTAAATGTTAAAAAATATAAATTTTAAGATAATAGATGGAGGTGAATCCCATGTATAACAATGAATTGTATCAGGTGCTAGGCTTAAGCAAGCAGGCTACCCAAAAGGAAATAAAAAAGGCTTATCGAAAACTAGCGGCAAAATATCATCCGGACAAAAATCAAAACAACAAGGAAGCCGAGGAAAAATTTAAGGAGATATCTGCTGCGTATGAGATTCTTAGCAATGAAGAAAAAAGAGCAGAATATGATAAGCTAGGTTTTGCAGCCTGGAAGTCCTTTCAACAGGGAGGACCCTCAGGTCAACAGCATTCCTGGCAAAACCCTCAGGGTGGGTTCAGTCAAGACCATGGATCTGAATGGGAAGACATATTTAGTAGGATTTTTAAAAAAGAGGGCTTTAATATGGCTCGTCAAGGAGCAGACTGGGAAGCTAGTATCAGTATCTCCTTAGAAGATGCCTATCATGGCACTACTACTCAGATTATGTTAAACGATCAAACGGTTAACGTTAAGATTCCACCAGGCACCCTATCGGGCCAAAAGCTGCGCTTATATGGCAAGGGTGGCCCTGGAATAAACGGGGGTAAAAATGGAGATTTATATTTATCAATCACAGTTTTAGAGCATCCTGTGTATAAGGTTGATGGTCTAGATCTACAGGTTGAGCTACCTATCACCCCTTGGGAAGCTATTATGGGTGCTAAGGTTAAAGTACCTACCTTCTCTGGCTCTATTCAAGTGACTATACCACCAAATTCTAACTCAGGAAAAATACTACGACTTAAAGGATTAGGTCTAAAGGATAAAAAACAGAATAAAGGAAATCTGTTGATTCAGCTGGTAGTAACCTTGCCTCAGGTAATAAATGAGGAGGAAAGAAATCTATATGAAAAGCTTGCCCAGCTAAACAAAACAGATATTAGGGGGAAACTATTTTCTCAAGTAAAAACCAACTATCAAAGGGGTGAACAATATGCGACTGGATAAGCTAACAATAAAATCTCAGGAGGCTCTTCAGGCAGGCCAACAGCTGGCTCAGGAGTTCAGTCATCAAGAGCTACAGCCAGAGCATTTACTACTGGCCTTAATTCAGCAAGAGGATGGTGTAGTGCCAAAAATTCTTGCCAATATGGAGGTGGATATCCCAGCTTTAGCCCGGGAGCTTTCCGATATACTGGAAAAGCAGCCTAAGGTTTATGGCCATAATGGAAATGTATATATGGGACAGGGTTTAAATGGGGTTATTAATGAGGCGTGGAAGGAGGCAGGGCGGCTTAAAGATCAATACCTAAGTACAGAGCATCTGCTATTAGGCTTATTAAAAACGCCATCTTCTACAGCAGCTAAAATTTTACAGCAAAAGAATATAACTGCTGATAAGGTATTGGCAGCTCTTCAGAAGGTGAGGGGTAATCAACGGGTAACAGATGAAAATCCTGAAGAAAAATACGGGGCTCTTTTAAAGTATGGTCATGATCTAACAGAGCGAGCGCGGTTAGGAAAGCTGGATCCGGTAATCGGCAGAGATGAGGAAATAAGACGGGTAATCCAGGTATTATCTCGCCGCACCAAAAATAATCCTGTACTTATCGGTGAGCCAGGGGTAGGTAAAACTGCCATAGTGGAGGGCTTAGCCCAACGAATGATTAATCAGGATGTGCCAGAGGGACTTAAGGATAAGCGCTTAATTGTGCTAGACATGGGCTCGCTGGTGGCAGGAGCAAAATATCGTGGAGAGTTTGAGGACCGGCTGAAGGCGGTGCTAAAGGATGTGGCAGATGCCCAAGGGGAAATAATTCTCTTTATTGATGAGCTGCACACCTTAGTAGGAGCTGGAAAGGCAGAGGGAGCTATGGATGCAGCTAATATGCTGAAGCCGGCTCTTGCTCGAGGTGAACTGAGATGTATAGGAGCCACTACCCTTAACGAATATCGTCTACACATAGAAAAGGATTCGGCTTTAGAGAGACGTTTTCAGCAGGTATATGTGGGAGAGCCTAGCGTAGAGGATGCTATAGGTATTTTGAGAGGACTTAAGGAAAAATATGAGGTGCACCACGGGGTTAGAATTAAGGATAGTGCCTTGGTAGCAGCAGCTACCTTATCTAATCGCTACCTTACTGAGCGGTTTTTGCCAGACAAGGCCATCGACCTAATGGATGAAGCGGCCTCGCGACTGCGAATAGAGATTGACAGTATGCCAGCAGAGATTGATACTATCAGCAGGCGGCTACGTCAGCTGGAGGTAGAGGATCAAGCTTTAAAAAAAGAAGAGGATGAAGCTAGTAAAGAGAGACTAGCAAAGCTGCAGCAGGAAATTGCCAATCTAAAGGAAGAGCTAGTAGCCAAGCAAGCCCATTGGAATCAGGAAAAGGAATTAATTCAAAATATCCGTCAGATAAAAGAGCAGATTGATGCTAGCCGCTATCAGGAGGCAGCTGCTGAAAGACAGGCCAACCTAGAGGAACTGGCCCGACTCCGTTATGGAGTTTTACCTCAGCTGGAGCAAGAGCTACAGCGGGTAAACCTGGAATTGAGTCAATACCAGGAAAAAAACTCTATGCTGAAGGAAGAAGTGGATGAAGAGGATATTGCTGAGGTGGTATCTAAATGGACTGGTATCCCCGTTAGTCGCATGCTCCAAGGGGAAATGCAGAAGCTGCTTAAGCTAGAGGAGCTACTTCAGCAGCGGGTAGTAGGACAGAATCACGCTGTCCAGGTTGTGGCTGATGCTATTCGTCGATCCCGGGCAGGGGTTGCTGACCCAGATCGACCTTTGGGCTCCTTTATCTTTTTGGGACCCACAGGGGTAGGCAAAACAGAGCTGGCTAAAGCCTTAGCCCATCAAATGTTTAATGACGAGCGGGCCATGGTGCGATTTGACATGAGTGAGTACATGGAGAAGCATGCAGTTTCCCGTCTGGTAGGAGCTCCTCCTGGATACGTGGGCTATGACCAAGGTGGTCAGCTAACTGAGGCTATTCGACGTAGACCCTATGCAGTTATCTTGTTTGATGAAATTGAAAAAGCTCATCCTGATGTGTTTAATATCTTGTTGCAGATGCTGGACGATGGACGCTTGACCGATAGCCAGGGCCATACCGTAAACTTCCGCAACACTATTATAATTATGACCTCGAATCTGGGAAGTCAGTATTTTCAACAGATTGGCGATGCCCAACAGCTACAGCAGCAAGTATTGGAGGTACTGAAGGGCCATTTTAGACCAGAGTTTTTAAATAGAATTGATGAAACAGTAGTATTTCATTCTCTGCGCAGGGAAAATATGGTTCATATAGTAGAGCTACAGCTAAAGCTCTTGGCAGATAGACTGAATAAGCGAAATCTGCTCCTTGAGGTTGAGCCCGAGGCTAAAGAATTGCTGGCGGAGCGAGGCTACGATCCCCTATATGGTGCCCGTCCGCTGAAGAGAGCGATTCAAAAGCTGTTGGAGAATCCCTTGTCCTTAGCTATATTAGAAGGTACCTATCCTAGTGGCAGCACAATAAAGGTAAGTGTAAATGGGGGACAGCTGACATTTTCTAAAAGCTAATAAAGATTTTTTCAAAGGCATCTATCTAAATTTAATAGATAGATGCTTTTTTTGACATTTTTCGTCAAGGAAAGAAGGTATTAAACCAATGTAGGGGAATATTCACAATAAATGAGTGATAGGAGGGAGATAGATGTCTCATTCCAAGGAAGATTACAACATGTATGAATTTCATTATAGGAGCTTAGCTGAAAACTCCTCTGATTTTATTATTCGCTTTGCTCCTGATTTGACTCATATCTACGTGAATAAAGCTACTGAGCTGTTTACTGGAATCAGCAGAGAAGAATTTCTTGGTAAAAGCCATCGTGATTTAGGCTTTCCCGAGGAGCTGGCAGATTATTGGGAGGAGCAAATTGGACAAGTATTTCAAACTGGAGTAAATTATCGAGCCCAGTTTACCATGCATGTTGGAGAGCAGCCCGTTACCTTGGATTGGCACTTGATTCCAGAGTTTGATTCGGCGGGCAAGGTTTGCTCTGTGCTGTCCACCTCTAGGGATATTACTGAGCTGGAGAGAGCAAAACAACTGCTAAAAGAACAGGCAGCATTTTTTAGCCGAACAAAAAAAATTGCTAAGGTGGGCAGCTGGCAGTTAAATTTAATCACCAATGAACTAACATGGTCCCCCCATGCATATCACATATTTCAAGTGCCAGAAGGCACTCCTCTCACCTATGAAAAATTTCTTACCTACGTACATCCCGATGATGTTGAATATTTGGATCAACAATGGCAGCTGGCCATAAACAATCAGAACGAATACGATGTTGAGCACCGCATAATAGTAGCCGGCGAGGTTAAATGGGTGCGGGAGCTGGTGGAGTTTGAGTTTGATGAAACAGGAGCTATACCCATCTATGCTTACGGAGCTGTCCAAGATATCACTGATTTTAAAATAACCCAGCTAGCTCTTCATATGAGTGAAGAAAGGTTTAGAAGCTATATTGAAAAAGCTAGTGATCTTATTTTTACAGTAGTTTGCGATGGCACAATATCCTACGTTTCCCCCAATATCATGGAAATGTTAGGCTATCAGCAGCGGGAGATTGTAGGAGAAAACTTAGCTAACTTAATTCACTGGCAGGATGTACATATCCTTAATCACAGCATCCTAAAAAGAGTAAAAAACAGTAAAGAACGGGATAAGTGTTATATAAATAGCGATATTTTAGAGTTTCGAGCCCGACATAAAAAGGGACAGTGGAGATGGTTTAGTGCTAAAGAATCAGTATTGCATACCTCAGAGGAATTGTTGGAAGTGATAGTTACTGCTCGGGATGTCACTGAACAAAAACAGCTGGAGGAGGAGTTAGACAAGTACTATACTGACATTGAAAATCTATATCAGCATTTAGAAAGAGAAATAAATCGAGCTAAAGAAGTACATGAAAAATCCTTCCCAGAGAAGCTGCCAGAGGTGGCTGGAGTATCCTTTGCCGCTGTATATAACCCTGCTGAAAAGATTGGCGGAGACCTTTACGATGTTATTCAAAAAGATGATCAACTAATTATGTATATTTCTGACGTCACAGGACATGGCCTGGATAGTGCGATTCTCAGCTCTTTTATCAAGAACACTATCAATGCCTATGTGGCGTTAAACCCTGGAAATGTTGAGCCAAAAGAGCTGATCAGCTTTTTAAATAAACAACTTCAATCTCTGAAATATCCAGAGGATTATTTTATTTGTATTTTTATTCTAATATACGAAATAGCATCCAAGGAACTAACCTATATGGGGGTAGGTTTTCATGACCTTCCCTTGGTAGTCACTGCTGATGGGGAAATATCTTTTTTAGATAACTCGGGCTTACCCATATCTACTGCTTTAGATATAGATAAATTTGAGTTGAGAGATAAAAAAATAAGTCTCACAGATGGCAGTAGCATTTTGCTTTATACCGATGGATTGTCTGAGCAGAGGGTTGGTGATCAGCACTTTAAGGAGAAACTTATTGGATTAATGGCAAATAAAAATTATTTGCCCCCCGATGCGTTGTCCCATTATATAATGAATGAATTTGCAAGCTGTAACAACGGAGTTATCCAAGGAGAAGACGATATCACATTTCTCATTATGAAGATAGATTCCAGCCCTAAAGAGACCTATCACTGGGAAATAAATAAACTCAGCCAGCTTCAGGAGGCAATCGAAGATATTGCCCAGATCCTCCCCGAATCAAATGAAGCATTAGATATTATCTTAGTAATACATGAGCTGAGTATCAATGGGTTAGAGCATGGAAATCTTTTTGATGAAGGGAAGAAAATTTCCATAGACTTGGTGATTCTAACGGGCGAATATATTACTGCCACAATCCATGATCAAGGCAATGGCTTTGACTGGAAGTCTAAGCTGGGGGCACCCTTGGAGCTGGAGGGAGTTAGCGAAAGAGGCAGAGGACTTGCTTTATCTGCGGTATTCAGCAAGGAAATATATTACAACCATTCTGGAAATAAAGTGGTTGTGGTCTTTGATTTTTTTGAAACTTAACTAATTTGCAAATGAGGTGTCAGCCCAATGAAAGAACCTAAAGGGGAAAAGGATGAGAATAAATTTCTCTCCTTAAAAGAAAAAAGGATTATCGATAGCAATAAAGAGCTTGCAGGTTTTTTTAATATATCCTTGGGATTATTGTGTATAGCTGACACAGATTGTAACTTCATTAAGGTAAGTAAGGCTTGGGAAGAGGTGTTGGGCTATTCGGCAGTGGAATTAGAGCAAAAGAAATTTATAGAATTTATCCATCCTGATGATCTGGAGCAGACTATGATTGCTTTAAGCCTATTAAAAGATGGACAAGAGCTGCCCACTTTTATAAATCGGTATAAAGGTAATAACGACAATTATCGGATTATTGAGTGGAGGGCAACCATGTATGGAAACCTGGTTTATGCCTCAGCTAATGATATTACGGAAATTGTTTTATTAAAGGAAAGCTTGGAAAAGGAAAGGAATTATCTACAACTCATAATCGATAGCAACCCTAATCCAATTTTCTCCAAAAACTGGGATGGAAGATATACCATGGCCAACAATGCCCTTGCCAAGCTTTTCGGATCATCCAAGGAAAAGATTATTGGCAATGCTGATTATGACTTTACTGCTACAGCCCAAGAGGTAGAAGCCTTTTTAAAGGACGATAGAGAGGTAATGGAGTCAGGCAGGGCAAAGCTGATTTTAGAGGAGTCCTTGACAGATAGTGAAGGTAGAGTAAGATGGTTTCAAACTGTCAAGGTGCCTTTAGTTTCTTCTGAACTAAAGGAAGAAAGGGAAGTATTAGGGATAGCCACTGATATTACGGAAAGAAAAGAAGTGGAGTTTAGGCTTGAGGAAAATGAAAGGCTTTATCGGGGCTTGGTTGAATCTCAGAGAGATTTAATAATTAGAGTAGATCTAGAAAATAAATTCACCTTTGTTAATGATGCCTACTGTAAAACCTTTGGCAAGACCAGAGAAGAGCTAATAGGCAATACCTTTAAGCCTTTAATTAAAGAGGAGGATGTAGAGCAGACAATAGGATCAATTCTTGAGCAGGAGCAGCCACCCTGTAAGCCATATATGATTTATCGAGCAAAAACAGTTAGGGGATGGCGTTGGTTTGCTTGGGAGGACTATGCCATTAAAAATATCAATGGTGAGACTGTAGAGATCCAAGGGGTAGGTAGAGATATTACTGACTTAAAAATTGCTCAGCAAAAGGCAGAGGAAGCAAATAAAGCTAAAAGTCAATTTTTAGCTAATATGAGCCATGAGATCAGAACGCCAATGAACGGCATAATTGGCTTTGCCCATTTGGCATTAAACAAGGCTGAGGATGAAACTATTAAAAGATACCTATGTAAAATACAAAACTCAGTCCAGGGTTTATTAGGAATTATCAATGATATCTTGGATTTTTCAAAAATAGAAGCGGGTAAGCTGACAATAGAAAAGAGTATGTTTAACCTTCATCAAGTTATAAAAGGTGCAGCTGAGATGTTTGCCCTTCAGGCCGAAGAAAAGGGACTTACTATAACTACTGATATTTCTGATAAAGCCCCAGCTTATGTTATTGGTGATTCCCTGAGGCTAAATCAAATTCTAAACAACCTGCTAAGCAATGCAGTAAAATTTACCCCTGCCGGTTCTATTAAGCTGACTGCAGAGGTGATGGCTAAGGAAGGCAATAGTATTAGCATGACTATTTCTGTTGCTGACACAGGAATTGGCATTGCCCAGGATCAGCAGGCAGCACTTTTTGAAGCCTTTTCTCAAGCAGATGGTTCTACCACTAGGAAGTATGGAGGGACTGGCTTAGGACTAAGTATTACAAAAAGATTAGTAGAGATGATGGGTGGAAAAATATGGCTAGAGAGCACCGTAGGGCAAGGCTCCACCTTTTACTTTACATATGAGATAACTGAAGCTAAAGATTTAGATGCTATTGAAAAAACACCCTTAAAGAAAAAACTTAAAGTATTAGTTGTTGATAACAATCCAGTAGACAGAGAGGTCCTTGTAGAGTTTATCCATTCCTTGAGTTGGGAATGCACAGCTGTGGCAACAGGAACCCAGGGACTACAAGAAATAGATTCCTTGTCCCAGAATATGAGCAACCCCTTTGATTTGCTGTTAATAAATTATAAATTGCCAGATATGAATGGCTTAGAAGCTATACAGCAGTTAAAAACAATAGAAGCTCCTATGGGAATGCCAGCAATAATCATGCTGACTGACTATCATACAGAATTAATTATCAAAGAATCTGCCCAGGAGTATCAGCTGGCAGGAATCCTAGTTAAGCCTATAAACTACTCAAAGCTTTTTGATGCCATTATCAGTGTTTTTGGTAAAGAGGAGGGAGTATTTGCAAAAGCTAATAGCTATGAATTGAGGGGAATTATGGAAGACAAGCTAGAGGGGGCTAAGGTATTATTGGTAGAGGATAATATCACGAACCAGGAAATAGCCCGGGAGCTGTTGGAGCAAGTAGGCTTAGAGGTAGTGGTAGCCCCAAATGGCAAAGAAGCTTTGGCTCTAATTGGGTCACAAGATTTCCAGATCATATTAATGGATGTACAAATGCCCCAAATGGATGGCTATCAAGCAACTAGGCTAATTAGAGAGCTACCTGAGCCGAGAAAAAACAAAATCCCCATTATAGCCATTACTGCCCATGCCATGGTGGGAGACAAGGAGAAAATCCTTGAATCTGGAATGGATGACTATATCTCCAAGCCCTATGATCCTAAAGTGTTTATATCGGTAGTTGCTAAATGGTTAAATAGAAGAATAAATTGGATGGAAAATGATACTAGGTACTATTTGCCCGAAAGCTTGCCTGGAATAAATATTGATGAAGGCTTACAGCGCCTTAATGGCAATCAAGAAAAGTACATAAAAATCTTAAAGGGATTTGCTGCAGACACGAGAAATATACTTGCAGATTTAACAGAAACCAATATTCATAAAATTAAAGGCGCTGCTGGCAACATAGGAGCTCTAAAGGCTATGGAATTAGCTTGGTTAATTGAAAGAGAGCTTTTGGCTGGCAATAATCCTTCAGCTGCTTTACAAGAGTTAGAGCACGAATTAAGCCAGGTATTAAGCTCTATAGAAATATTAGAGAAGGAGTATCAGGGACAAGCTTTACGAGCCACTAAATACGGTACAGCTGCTCATGATTATAAACAAGATGAGATTAGGAAACAGATAAAGCAGCTTAAAGAAATGCTGGAGAATAATCTTTTTATTGAAGAGAAAATTGTTAAGGAGTTAGAAAAACTATTAAGTGCAGACACGAATCTTTTAGAAATATGCCAGCAGCTAAAGGAAGCAGTGGATTCTTTCGAGTACGAAAAGGCAATTTATTTACTGCAGACTTTGGAGAAAGAGTTTGTTACAGGGTAGGAGGAAAGTCGGTGAATACTAGAAGTGAATCAAACAAACAGTCAATTTTAATTGTTGATGACTCAAAGACAAACATCTTAACTTTGGCGGAGCTACTAAAAGAAGAATGGATTGTTAAAGTGGCAACCAACGGCAAAGCAGCGCTGCGAATAGCTGAGACTTTTCCTCAGCCTGATATAATTCTGTTGGATGTTATGATGCCGGAGATGGATGGATATGAGGTCTGTAAAGTTTTAAAAAGCTCTCCGGAAACTAAAGATATACCTGTAATTTTTATTACTGCCATGGCCCAGGAGCGACATGAGGAATATGGTCTCAGCCTAGGTGCTATTGACTATATTTCCAAGCCCTTTAGTCCTTCCTTAGTTAAGGCTCGAATAAGAAATCATCTAGAGCTGAAAAAATATCGAGACATTTTAAAGGAATCATCCATGATTGATGGGCTGACAGGTATTGCAAATCGTCGTCGCTTTAATGAATACCTATCTATGGAATGGCAAAGGGCAATGCGAAGGGAGACGGACATTGCCTTGATAATGTTGGACATTGACAACTTTAAAAAATACAATGATACTTATGGACATTTGGAGGGAGATGAGTGTTTAAAAAAAGTGGCAGAATCCTTAAGCAAGGGAGTCAAAAGGGCTAGTGACCTAGTGGCTAGATGGGGCGGAGAGGAATTTGCATGTCTGTTACCTGAGACCAGTATGAATGCAGCGTTGGAGATGGCAGAGGATTTTCGAGCTAATGTGGAAGGCCTAAAAATACCTCATAAGAGCTCTCAGGTGGCAAAGGTAGTTACTATTAGTATTGGAGTAGCTTCTATAGTGCCTAAGCAGGAGCAAGCTTATGACCTGTTGCTACAGCAAGCAGACAAAGCTCTATATACTGCTAAGGATTTGGGCAGAAATAGGGTAGTAGCCTTTAGCTGATAAAATGGGGTGTTTTAATGGAGGAACGAATAAAAGATATAGGAATTTTTAAAAAAGCGTGGGTCGTTTTTTTGGGATGGACAATTATTATATCTATCAGCTTAGCCTGGAATACTTGGCATACAAAGCAGGAGATTTACCATATAGCTGAAAATACTGTGCGTATGAGTAGCACCAAGGACTTAATTTTTCGCAGTTGGGCAACTAAGCATGGGGGTGTTTATGTGCCTATTACTGCCGATACCATGCCCAACCCCTACCTAGCCCACATTGAGGAAAGAGATATACTAACTCCTTCCGGCAGACCCCTTACTCTAGTGAATCCAGCCTATATGATGCGGCAGGTACACGAGCTGGCTAGAGCTGAGTATGGAGTATTAGGGCGGTTAGTTAGCAAAAATCCCATCAACCCGATAAACCTGGCAGATGACTGGGAAAGTAGGGCCTTAAGGGCTTTAGAAAATGAAAAAAAAGAGATAAGTGAGATTACCATGATAAATGGAGAGCCGGTAATAAGATATATTAGACCCTTTTATGTGGAAGAGGGCTGCCTTTACTGTCATCAGCATCAGGGCTATCAAATAGGTGATTTGCAGGGAGGAATAAGCATTAAGACATCCTTTCAGCCTTATTTAGACTTCTATAATGATAATATTTTAAACATATGGATTGGGCATGGAGTTATATGGATCTTAGGTCTAACTGGTATTAGATGGACAGCTCGGCGCTTGGAGGAGTCTACTAGGCTTATGGTGAGTGAAGAAAAATATAGAACTATTGTTGAAAATGCCAACGATGCTCTTTTTCTACACGACTTTTCAGGAAAAGTTTTAGACCTTAACCAGCAGGCCAGCAAAATGCTAGGCTACGAAAGGGAAGAGCTGATTGGTAAAAGGCTAAATAAATTGGGACTAAAGGAATCTAATCCTTATATGCAGGAGCGGATTAGCTTGCTGATTGAACAAGGCAATTTAATATTTGAAAGTGTGGATATTCGCAAAGACGGCAGTGAATTACCTGTAGAGATAAGTGCCAGGGTAGTTTCCCAAGAAGGCAATGGAATAATTCAAAGCATTGTCAGAGATATAAGTCAACGTAAAATAGTCGAGCAGGAATTGTTGAGCATAAATAGAAAGCTGGAGGATGCAATCATAGAATCCAAGAGGCTAGCTAAGCAGGCAGAAGAGGCTAATCGAGCAAAAAGCCAATTTTTGGCAAATATGAGTCATGAAATTCGCACACCGATGAATGCAGTTATGGGAATCACCGAATTACTAGAAGAGCACTGCTCTAGTCCGGAGCAGAAAACCTATCTGGAAATACTTAAGAAAAATGGGGAGAACCTGTTGCGGATTATTAACGCCATTCTGGACTTAGCAAAGGTAGAGGCGGGGAAAATGGAACTAAATCTGCAGGAGACTAAAATTGGCAACATTTTAAAGGAAATTGGTGCCACCTTTAGCTCCTTAGCTGAGAAGAAGGGGTTGAAGCTGATTATCAAACCTCAAATAGGCTTAGATCCAGAGCCAATCGTTTTAGTAGATGAAGATAAGATTCGCCAAGTTTTAATAAATTTAGTTAGCAACTCCTTAAAATTTACCCAGCAGGGAGAAATAATAATCTCCTATAAAGCTACGGATAAGACTACTATTATTTTTTCAGTGCAGGACACAGGGATCGGCATCTCCCATGAAAAGCTTGAAGAAATATTTTATGCATTTAATCAAGGAGACGTATTAACAACCCAAACCTACAGTGGTACTGGCTTGGGACTGACCATATCTAAAAAGCTAGTAGAGCTGATGGGTGGTACAATTTGGGTGGAAAGTCAGCTGGGAATGGGAAGCACCTTTTACTTTAAAATACCCTATCACGAAAAAACCAGGGAATTATCACCAGACTCAGTGGCTGAATTAATTGATATAGATACGCCAATAGTTACCAGCTCCTCATCGGATACTAAGGTATTACTAGTAGAAGATAATGAAGACAACCGGATGCTAATAAAAGCCTTATTGAAAAAAGAGCCAATAGAAATAGATGTAGCTGTAAATGGACTAGAAGCTTTAAACAAATACATTGAGGTGAAAAAGGACTCTAGCAAGAATCCCTTTAAGCTAATCCTCATGGATATGCAGATGCCTATAATGGATGGATATGAGGCGACAAAGGCGATACGCGCTTGGGAACAAGCTAATGGAATAGAACCGGTACCAATATATGCCCTTACTGCCTACGCTTTAAAAGAGGAGAAGGAAAAAAGTATTGATGCAGGCTGCAATGGACATCTAACTAAGCCTATAAAAAAACAGGAGCTATTGGAGGTAATATCAGACCTGGTCTAGTGACCAGGTCTTTTAATTCTCAAATATATCTTGCAAATCAAAATATTGAAAAAACTCTTGAAGGAATTAGATGCTTTTTGTGGTATATATGCTTTATACTGGTAACGGATGGTGATATATGGATAAATTTGTATTAGATCATATCGGAATAGCAGTGAAAGATCTTGATAAGGCTCTAAAAATTTTTGAAATTATCTTCAACGTTAAGCCTAGTATTAGAAAAAGAGTAGCTTCGGAGCAAGTAGAGGTTGCGGTATTAGAGCTGTCATATAGTAAGCTGGAGCTATTGCAAACAACTAGCAAGGATGGCCCCATTGGCAGGTATATTGCTAAGCGGGGAGAAGGCGTGCATCATCTAGCTTTTACTGTGGAGGATTTGAATCAAGTTAGTAGTAAATTAATTTCTAATGAGATAAATTTAGTCAATAAAACTTTTCAAGTGGGAGTAGAAGGTCAAAAGTATATTTTTGTACATCCTAAAGAGACCAACGGGGTTCTAATAGAATTTTGTGGGCTGAAAACTCAGGGGGATAATACCGATGGATGATATTTTGAGAAATCTAAATCAGCTCAGGGAGAAGATATATCTAGGAGGTGGAGAGGAGCGGATTGCCAAGCAGCACAAGTTAGGCAAGCTTACGGCCCGGGAGAGAATTGATTTATTATTAGATCAAGATTCCTTTGTGGAGATCGATGCCTTTGCCAGCGAAGAGTATTCTATTGAGAAACAAATGATTGAGTTATCCTATCCTGGAGAGGGTGTGGTAACAGGCTTTGGAAAAGTTAATGGCAGATTAGTTTATGTTTTTTCCCATGACTTTACTGTCCAAGGAGGAACACTGGGAGCAGCCCACTCTAGAAAAATATGTAAAATAATGGATTTAGCCTTGAAGGCAGGAGCGCCAATCATCGGAATAAACGACTCGGGAGGAGCTAGAATCCAGGAAGGTGTTTTTGCCCTTAATGCATTTGGAGAAGTTTTTTACCGCAATGTTTTATGTTCTGGCGTGATTCCCCAAATATCTATTATGGTAGGGCCATGTGCCGGAGGAGCCGTTTATTCATCTGCCCTAACAGATTTTATATTTATGGTTGATGGCATAAGCAGAATGTTTATTACAGGGCCTCAAGTTGTTAAGTCTCTTACCGGTGAGGAAGTTTCCTCTGAAATACTAGGTGGAGCTGACACTCATAACAAGATATCTGGTTGTGCCCACTTTCTATCCCTTAATGAAACTCAATGTATGGAACAAGTAAAGAAACTATTGGTTTTTCTTCCGCAAAAATATTTAAATAGCATCCCAGAAGAGAATGCCGGGCGGGTAATTGAACCTAAAAATACCCATGAGCTGATGTCTATTGTTCCTGTAGACTCAACACAAGTATATGATATTAGGGATGTTATTACCAGGCTAATAGATAATAATGATTTTTTTGAAGTCCAAGAATACTTTTCACCTAATATTGTTATTGGCTTTGCCAAGCTTAATGGCAAATCAGTAGGGGTATTTGCTAATCAGCCCATGGTGGGGGCAGGGGCAATAGATTGTGATGCATCAGACAAGGCAGCTCGGTTTATTAGATTTTGTGACTCCTTTAATATTCCTTTAATAACTATAGTGGATGTACCGGGCTTTTTGCCAGGCAAGGTTCAAGAACATATGGGGATAATTCGTCATGGGGCTAAGTTGTTATATGCTTATGCAGAGGCAACGGTTCCAAAAATCTCTATCATTTTGCGAAAGGCCTACGGAGGTGCCTATGTAGCTATGGGAGGACGCTCCTTAGGAGCAGATGCAGTTTTTGCCTGGCCTTCAGCTGAGATTGCTGTCATGGGTCCTGAGGGGGCAATTAATATTCTTTATCGAGACTTAACAGTCCAAAGTAACAATAAAGAGCCAGAGCTGGCAGGAAGAATTGTTGATTATCGGACTAAATACACTAATCCCTATATTGCTGCGGCGGGAGGGGTAATTGATGATATTATACATCCTCAAGAAACAAGGAAAAAAATAATACAGGTTTTAGATTCCCTGGTAAATAAAAGAGAGAAAAGGCCGGAAAAGAAACATGGCAATATGCCACTGTGACCACAATGCTAAATAGGGGGTGAGACAGATTAATTCTCCACTGAGTTCTTCTGACCAGTATATACTAGATTATGTGGGTGTAATTGAATCAATTCACAATGTGGTAATAGCCATCAATAGTGATAAAAATATTGTAGTTTATAATAGGGCGTGTGAGAAGCTATTTGGCTACTCGCCTGAAGAAGCCTTGGGAAAGTATATTTTAGATATAGTGCCCTACTCTGGATTGATTAAGGTCCTGGAAAACGGGTCTAGTCATATAGGTAGAAAGTTTTACTCTAACAACCAGCTGTATGTATCCAATAGAACTCCGATAAAAAGAAATGGGAAAATTATTGGAGCAGTAGGGGTAGCCCAGGAGATTACAGAGCTCCAGTCTATTGCTAACGAATTAGAGTATGTAAAAGAACTAAACTGGACTATGGAAACTATTTTAGAAACAGCCTATGATGGCCTGATAGTGGTGAATGCAGATGGATTGATAACCCACTTAAATATGGCATTTGCGGAAATTTTCAAATTAGATCAGCAGCAAGTTATTGGAAAACATGTTGGGGAGGCTATAAAAGACAGCAGACTACCTAAAATAATAAAGGATGGCAATGAAGAGTTTGGAGATGTGATAAATGTCAATGGTAAGGAGATTGTTGTATCTCGATTTCCCATTCACAAATCAGGTAAAATAGTTGGTGCAGTAGGTAAAGTAATGTTTAAGGATGTAAAAAAATTATTTCATCTAGCAAATAAGGTGAGTAAGCTTAATAGTGAATTGAAGTATTATAAAAATGAAATACAGAAATTAAGCAATACAAAATATAGCATAGATAGTATTATTGGAGAGTCAATAGAAATTCAAAAACTAAAAAAAATTATCAGGCGCATATCTAATAGTATTTCTGCTGTCTTGATTATGGGGGAAAGTGGCACTGGCAAAGAGCTGATTGCCCATTCTCTCCATCGAGAAAGTCTTAGGAGTACGGGTCCCTTTATCAAAGTAAACTGTGCTGCCATGCCGGAAAACTTATTGGAATCGGAGCTATTCGGCTATTGTGAAGGAGCTTTCACAGGAGCAAAAAAGGGAGGACAAATAGGGAAATTTGAACAAGCCCATGGAGGGACAATTTTTTTAGATGAAATAGGCGACATGCCCTTATCCATGCAGGTTAAGCTATTGCGGGTATTGCAGGAGAAGGAGATTGAGCCATTAGGATCTACAGCCAGCAAAAAAGTAGATGTGAGAGTTATCTCAGCCACTAATCGGAACCTGAGGGCACTAATCAGCGAAGGGAAATTTAGAGAAGATCTATTTTACCGTTTAAATGTGGTTCCTATAAATATCCCTCCCTTAAGAGAAAGGGAGGAGGATATCAAAATATTAGTAGAGCACTTTTGCACTAAATTTAACTATGACTTTGGTTTGTCTGTCAAAGAACTTTCCCTGGAGGTATGGCAGGTGCTGCTAAACTACCATTGGCCAGGGAATATTAGAGAGCTGGAAAATGTCATAGAGCAAATTTTTAATGTAATCGAATCAGAAACTATTGGGATAAGCCACTTGCCTGTTTACTTGAGAGTAGAAGCAGTTAAAAAAAATATTAGTCTAAAACAAACTAACCTAAAGGACCTATTAGAAACAACTGAAAGAGAAGCAATAATTAAAACCCTAAAAAAATTTGAGGGAAATAAAGCACAAGCTGCTAAAGCTCTTGGAATTTCTCGAGCTTGGCTATATCAGAGGCTGGAAAAACATAAAATAGATATATAGATCTGCAAAGGATCGTTAACATGTAAATAATCATTGAAAGGTTGCCTTGAAAGCAGGACAGGTAGCCTTTTTTTTATTTATGTGAAAAAAATAAAGTGTCAAGGATAGTTAACTCAATAAAATTCTTAATAATATAAAAAATCAGAAAATTATAGCAATTGCGAATATGGCACACTTTTTGCAAGTATTATTTTATAAATACATGATAAAGGGGTGTTGAAAAATGCTAATTCTTAAAAGGGAGGAAGGAAAGGAACAGCCTTATTGGCCTTTTGGGCCATTTAAAATAAGGCTACCAATCATTCACTACAAGCCTGAATCAGCAGAGTTTATTCAAGCTATGTTTATGTTTGTGGTGAGTTTATCTATGATTCCCCTATTACAGCAGTACCTTGGACTGCCCTATGAAGTTGCCTTAGCTTACGTGGTAGTCTGTGGAATTGGCTTTATGCTTCCTGCATTGTTAGGTGTACCTTTTGTTCCTGGATGGATTACCCCAGCGATACCAGTAGTTATACTGTTTTTAGGACAGTTTGAACCTGGGCCAGAAGCTATTAAAGCCTTAGTAGCTCTCCAATTGTTGGTGGCTGTAATATTCCTGGTTTTGGGGATAACCAAGCTGGGTAGTACTCTGGTAAACAGTGTTCCCAACTCGTTAAAAGCAGGCATTCTAATGGGGGCTGGTATAGCGGCTATCATGGGAGAAATTAAAATAGGCGGAAGATTAACCTTAACCCCTATTTCCATAGTTGTCGGTAGCTTCTTATGCATGTATATACTATTTTCCATGTCATTCAAAAATTTGAGAGAGAAAAGCACCCTGGCTAAAATGTTGGCAAACTACGGAATGGTTCCCGGTCTCATAGTAGCTATGATTGTAGGTTGGGCTGTCAACGAGTATCCTGTTCCCAATATAAAATTCGGTATCACCAGCCCTGCCTTTGGAGAAATGTGGAATTACCTACCTTTTACCGTGGGCTTTCCCAATCTAGATTTATTTATCTTAGCTATTCCTACTGCCATCATCGCCTATATTATTGCCTTTGGTGATATTATTGTGGGCACTACTTTAATTAGAAAGGCAGATCAAGTTAGAAAAGATGAGGATGTGGACATTAACTCTGACCGAGTCCACTTGGTTACATCTATCAGAAACTTCCTCCACGCTTTCTTTGCTCCTTACCCAGGACTGGCTGGCCCAATCTGGACAGCGGTAACAGCAACAGTGGCGGAGCGATATAAGTATGGTCGCAGTGCTATGGACTCTATTTACGGTGGTGCAGGTACCTTTTGGATTGCAGGCTTTTTAGCTTTATTCATCCTACCCTTAGTATCAATGTTTCAACCAATTCTACCTATCGGATTATCTTTAACCTTGATTATTACTGGATATCTCTGTATCAGTGTTGGCATTGAGCAGGTAAACAAAACTACTGAGCGTGGGGTAGCAGGTGTTATGGCAGTTGTACTGGCAGTTAATGGTGCAGCCTATGGTTTAGCAGTAGGAATAATCTTATATCTGTTAATTGAAAGACCAGTCATCATGAAATTTGGCAACAAAACTGATGAAGATCAAAGCTTATAGCATATAATTGATAAATTCTGAGTTTCTTGCATGATTCTTGCATGTAAGTATTAATGAACGGAGGGTGATTATATATGTCCAAGTTTAAACAACTATATAAAGAGAAAATGGTCAGCGTTGAGGAGGCAGTAGCTAAAATTAAATCTGGAGATAGAATAGTTGTTCCCCTAGGTTGTGCCGAGACTCCTGGCTTGCTAGAAGGCATGTATGAGCGCAAGCACGAGCTGGAGAATGTGATGATTGATCAAATGCTACCCATTAGAAAAATGCGGTATATGGAGAAGGAGTGTGAGCACATCTTTAGACACAATTCCTGGTTCACCTCGGGTGCAACCAGAGAAGGGGTTAATTCAGGATGGATGGATTTTACCCCGGTTTTTTTCCACGAAATACCTAAATTTATTGATCTCTATGTGGAGGTAGATATTCTTTTTGCCACTGTTTCGCCAATGGATGACCAAGGATACTTTAGCTTTGGAATATCAGTAGACTATACTAAGCCGGCAGCTAAAAAGGCTAAAAAAGTAATTCTAGAAGTAAACTCCAATATGCCTCGCACCTTGGGAGATAGCTTTATTCATATTTCTGATGTAGACTGTCTGATTGAGAATAATGTGCCCCTGCTAGAACTGAAACCTCAGCCACTAACTGACGTGGAGTTAGCAATAGGCTCTCATATCGCTGAATTAATTGAGGATGGCTCTACTATCCAGCTAGGCATTGGAGGTATTCCCAATGCTGTATGTGAGCAGCTAAAAGGGAAAAAGGATTTGGGAGTACATACGGAAATGATCACCGATGGAATGA
>CAYVRD010000033.1:4041-22236 GCA_964454195.1 uncultured Clostridia bacterium | reverse complement strand
AATATCAGGAGCTTGCCCACTTGGTGTATTGGGGTTAGTTTCTATCGATGAACAGCCCGCAAGAATGAGAGAAAATATAAGTCCTATTATTAGTATTGCCCTTAGAAAGTGAAGAAAGCTTTTCTCTTTATTCATGCTTGTTACCCCCATTACAGATATTTCTTCATCTCATCCTGTAATTTATCCTGGTAATCATCGCTTATTTCCTTTGGTTTTTCTTCCTTCTTTCCTCTATTGGAATTAGAGTTGTTAATTGGTTTTTTGCCCTCAACCACCTTATAAACCATAATGCCTCCCAATACAATTCCAACTATAGGCATTATCCATGCGGTTAAAAAGAAGCCTTTCTTCGGGGGAGCTGACAATATCCGAAGGCCATATATATTGACAAAATGCTCTTCAATCTGTTCCTTAGTTTTTCCAGAGCTAAGCATTTGTCTTATTTGATATTTCATATCTTCTGAGACCCCTGCAGGACAGTCTGCTAGTGACTTGCCACAAAAATCTGGAGCGACAAAACTATTTACAACAAGATTATAATAGGTCTCATCAACAGCTTGAGCACTTCCAGAAAAAAGGCTGATGAACATACATAGTAACAAGGCTATTAATATGGTTCTCCTTTTGTTCATTTTATTATCACCCCTATATTATACTTACCTTGTATCTTGTCTCATCATAAACTATTATCAGTTGAAATGCAACTTCCATCAGCCTATTTTAATTGCCTTAGTTCTACAAGCCTTGACACACTTGCCACACCCATTGCACAGTACTCCCACGTACCATTCTTCATCATATCTCTCAATAGCTTTTACAGGACAGATTTTACTAGCATCACAATCCAGCACATTTCTGCATTTTTTCAAATCTATAACTGCTCTTTTCTCCATTTTAACCTCCTAGCTATATCAGCTAACATTTATTGCTCCTGCCCTGGTTTCCAGTTGGGAACTGAAAATGTAAAGATAGTACCTTTTCCCAATTGACTATTAACGGAGATTTCCTCCCCATGAGCATTAATGATATTTTTTACTATAGATAAGCCTAGTCCCGTGCCACCTATGCCCTGATCACTTCTAGTTCTAGCTTTATCCACCTTGTAGAATCGATCAAATACATAGGGTAGCTGATCTACTGCTATCCCCTTGCCATTATCCCTTATCTGAATTTGAGTTTTATTATTGGAAAGGCTTTCAGCTTTTATTGTCACTTGCCCACCCCTTGTATAACGAAAAGCATTGTCCAGTAGATTTATTAACGCCTGTTCAATTCTATCTTGATCTACATGTACAACAGGTGGCTCGGTTGGCAATTCTAGAGTGAGAGCTATATTTAGCTCATTGGCGGCTGGCTCAAACTTTCTTTTAATAGTTTTCAATAGTACTCCTAGATCAACCGGCTCACTGTTTAACGTTATTTGGCCTGATTCCATTTGAGTTAGATCCAATAGCTCGTTAACCAATCTTCGTAGCCTAAGGGTCTCTTCTAAAATTATCTGCAAGTATTCTTCTCGCTCAGCTTCTGTCTGGGCTAGACCATCTAAAATTGCTTCTACATAACCTTGTAAAAAGCTTAATGGAGTACGAAGCTCATGAGAAATATTTGCCACAAAGTCAGTTCTAAGCTTATCTAATCTCTTTTCTTTAGTGATATCATTAATAACTACCACTGCACCTATTATCTCTTCAGTATCTTTAATGGGAGCTACCTTTACCATAAAAATGTTCTCATTGATAGATATTTCACCTGCAAAAAACTTTTCATGAGCAATAGCCTTCTCCAAAAGGAGCTTAATTTTCTCAGTATATCCACCCTTTGGTAGGGTATCACCAGGTGAGATATTGTCCGCAGTAAGAGAAAGTAGGCTTTCCGCCGTGGGATTAAGGGTGACTATTCTGCCCCGACTATCAAAGCTTATCACCCCTTCCGTCATACTCATCAGTATGTTGGCCAGCTGGGTTTTTTCAGCTTGAAGAGCATTTATGTGTACTTCCAATTCGGCACTGAGGTTGTTTAATGAGTTGCCCAATGTTCCTATTTCATCTCTTGAAAACACATTAATTTTCTGACCATAGTTGCCTTTTGCCATAGCTAACGCTATATTGTTCATCTGTATTAGTGGACTACTAATAGATTTAGAAAGAAAATATGCTACTATAGCTGCAACTCCAGTTGTAGCAGCAGCTACATAAAAAATAATCTGGGTAATCCGCTCAATATTTTTAGTCATCTGAGCCAAGGGCGCATCGATAAAAACCCCTCCTACAACCTGCTGGTTAAAATAGATCGGGGCGGCAACTGACATCATTGACGTATCAAAACGTGGGTGAGTGCCCTTGCGCACTATCGTATCTCCTCTAGTTACCCTTTCCAAGTCAGGGTGGTCAAAGGGTAATCCAGGTCGTAAGGATAACGGTCCCGAGCTGGCTTGCACCAAGCCACGTCTATCTAATATTAAAATATTGGCATTTACCAAGTTGCTTATCAAATCTATTCTTTCCAAGATTTCAAAAGGATTCTCCCTCTCGCCTATCTCCAAAGCCAATTGTTTGCTAGTGTGGACTAGCTCGTTAGCTCTAAGATTAAGGTAAAAGCTTTCCATTAGCTGACTCAAAAAAAATCCTAAGGTAATAAAGGATACCAAAATCAACAGAGCAATTGTCGACCATAGTTTTCCAACTACACTGCGGAATATCATTGAGGTACCTCGAACTTGTAGCCGACTCCCCATACGGTTCCAATATAATAATGCTCACTATTCTGTCTAATTTTTTCTCTAATTTTTTTAACATGGGTATCTACTGTACGCACATCTCCGAAAAAATCATAGCCCCACACCGTCTCTAATAATTGCTCTCTTGTAAACACTTTCCCAGGGTTCTTAGCAAAATATACTAGTAAATCATACTCTTTGGGAGTAAGAACTAGCTCATTTTCCACTACCTTAACCTGCCTAGAAAGCTGACAGATTTCTAGCCCGGGATACTTGATATTTTCAAGCCCTTCCGCATCCTTGTTTCTGTCCTTGTTTTCACCAGCTCTCCGCAGCAGTGCTCTTACTCTTGCCACCATCTCTCTCATACCAAAGGGCTTTACAATATAGTCGTCTGCGCCTAGCTCAAAGCCTAATACCTTATCAAATTCTTCTCCTTTAGCTGTAACCATAACAATTGGTATGTCAGAGGTTTTCCTGACCTCCTTACAAAAGGTCAGGCCATCCATTTCAGGCATCATAATATCTAATATTATTAGGTCTACTTTATTAGCACCAATCTTGGCCAAAGCATCTCTGCCGTTCTTTGCTTCGATTACAGTATAGCCTTCCTTTTGCAGATAAAGCTTGATAAGTGAGCGCATTCTTTCTTCATCATCTACTACAAGAATTCTTACCGCCATAGTTCATTCTCCCCCGTTCTGTGGAGCTTTTTGCTTATTTTACTATGCTCCTATAAGTGTGTCAAGAAATGGTCAATCCGCGGGAAATTATCTGATTTAATTGGTTAACAGTGTTGCACTGGTACATATGACAATATTGTCTCAGCTGCTCAATTGCTCTATGCTTTGACCATTGCTCCTTTGGGAGAGTATTTAACCAAAGCACCTCTCGAACCTGACGACTAATTATTTTTAAGTTATGGGTAGCTAAATCTACATCTACTGTCTTTCCATCACTCAAAATTATCATTACGCTATTTGCAGTAACATTTTTTCTTTCCACTTTTAAAAAAGTTTCCAAAGATTGTCCGATGTTAGTACCCTTGCCCCAGGCTTGGCTATTATTCATCAACTCTGCCATAGTTTTAGTAAAATCCTCAGCAGTATGAAAATAATTAGTTACCTTCTCCAACTGTTCGGCGAAAATATAGCTTTCAATTTTATCCAGGGCTGTGCTCAAGCCAAATATGAATTGTATTACAAAGGTAGCATAACGAGCCATTGAACCTGATACATCACATAATAATAAAAGCTTAGGACGTTGTTTTCTTTTAGTTTTATAGCTAAGCTTTAACAGGATTCCTCCATACTGGATATTTTTTCTGACACTTTTCCTGATATCTACTCTTGATATTTTTTTGCTCTGCTTATATCTTCTAGTTAACCTAGCAGCCAATTTCTTAGTCATTTTTTTAATTGATACCTGAATCTTATGGTAATCTTCTTTCGCTATATGCTGCATATCCTGGTCTTCTATTTGCAGCTTATTCTTTTGTTTTTCATTCTTTATGTGCTGTAAATAAGCATTAAGCTCATCATCTTCTAAATCATAAAAGGGCATTGATGCTCCTGGGTTATTTAAATTTCGTTTCCAGAACTCTAGAGAACCCCTGACTAAATTCTCTATAATAGGCTTAAAAGTTAGCTCCACCTTATTGCCTTTATTGCTCTTTTCAATAAAATCTAATATTTTTTGTTTATCTTCAGGAGAAAGCTGAGAGAAGAGGAGCTTTTCTTCATCAGTTAGCTCTAAAGACTCATTCTTAAACTGAAGCTCCCTTTCCGATGTAGCAATTGCCTGGGTAACATGCTGCTTTTCCTCTATAAATTTGTTATAGCTTTCCTGTCTTTGTAGAAAGTTTGCAAAATAAGCATCGAATGCTCTATTAAACAGTAATAAATCCCCAGGACTCTTAATCAAGGTACTAATAAGTGCTGTTTTAAACTGATTTTTATTTAACATATCTATTGCAGCTAAGGCTTTCAGGGAGTCGATTGTCTCTGCTGTGCTAATTCTAATTCCCAGGGCTCTAAGTAAATATATAAATCTTATAATTTGGCTCTCCATACTTTTACCTCCCCCCAGCTTTATTATTCAAGCTGCAGCTCCCTCCTATAAGTGGTTGACTAGTCCCTTGCTTCCAGTTTCTTTACGAAATATATCTTGATCTTCCTTAGACTTTAGAATCAAATTTAAGGTTTGATCTAATACTTCTGGTTGGATAACCTTGATTTCCAGCTCTACTAGGGCTCTTGCCCAGTCTAGCGCTTCAGAGATAGAGGGCTTTTTAACTAGATTCATGTTCCGCATCATATTCATCGCCTTTGCCACTTGCATAGCTAGTTTATCCTCAATATAAGGCACTTTTGCCTGAATAATTTGCAACTCTTTTTCAATAGAGGGATAATCAATATATAAAAAGACACATCTTCTTTTAAGTCCGTCAGAAAGCTCCCTTTCTCCATTGCTGGTCAGTAGGACAATAGGCGTTTGTTTGGCTGTAATTGTGCCCAGTTCGGGTATAGATATTTGAAAATCTGACAGTACTTCATACAAAAAAGCTTCAAATTCTTCGTCAGTTTTATCTATTTCATCTATAAGTAATACAGGCTTTTTTTCAGACCTAATTGCTTTTAGCAATGGTCTCTCAAGTAGGTAATCATAGGAAAATATCCCCTTTTCCGTTTCACATTGCGCCGCATTACTTCTAGTCATCTGTATCTTTAACAGTTGTCGCTGATAATTCCATTCGTATAATGCTTTATTTTCATCCAAACCTTCGTAGCACTGTAGTCGGATTAGTTGGGTGTCAAATACTTGCGCTAAAACCTTGGCAACTTCAGTTTTTCCTACCCCTGGGGCACCAGTTAACAATAGGGGTTTACCCAGCTTCAGAGCAAGAAAGATTGTTATTATCATCTCCTCATCACAGATATATTTTGCCTCTCGAAAACTAGTTCTCAACTCTGCAGTAGTAAAATTCATCCTATCTACTCCTCTCCCCTTTAATTATCACAATTTCTAAAAAAAGCCTCTATTAGAGAAAAAGCTGGGTTTTCCCCAGCTTTTTCTTGTTTTTCTATTTTGTGTAATACTACTAGTGTTTATACAGCTTGGGGAGCACCTACAGGACATACATCAGCACAGGCACCACAGTCAATACAGGTTTCTTCATCAATAACAAAAATGTCTCCCTCTTTAATTGCATCTACTGGACATTCGGGTGGACATGCACCACAGGCGATGCACTCTTCATTAATTTTGTAAGCCATGACAATTCCCCCTTGGAATTAGATATTTTTAACTCTACCTTCAATTTAAATATTACTATATAGTTTGTCAAGGAAAAAATGTACCAGATGTAATTTTTGGTGAAAATATAACAGCAGCTACCATTAAATAATGATAGCTGCTGCAAC
The DNA here is from genome assembly GCA_964454195.1 of uncultured Clostridia bacterium. Lineage (GTDB taxonomy): Bacteria > Bacillota > Desulfitisporia > Desulfitisporales > JAWSUQ01 > CAYVRD01. The sequence continues at coordinate 16,098 of CAYVRD010000033.1, read as the reverse complement.
CAATTATTTTTTATTCTTCGTGTAAAAACTCCATAAATGGCTTTTCGACGCTCACCATAGCGTTAACCACTAGCTCTACGATACCGCCGTAATGTACATTGTACTTACTTAAGCCGTAGAATTGGATGATATCTCTTAGAGCACCCTTACAGTTGGAGCATGGAGTACAAACATACTTTGGAATATCCACATCCTCGATTACTCCTTGGAATGCTTCCAGCACCTGCTTAAACTTCATACGAGTACTAACCTTAGTTCGGAACTCAGAGAAGTTCATAGACTTTAAGATGGCAAATCCGCTACCACCGCCACAGCAATAATTGTATACTCCACTAGGAGTCATTTCTCTGTACTGGGGACAGATAGCATTGATGATTCTACGCTGAGGCTGTACAATACCCATCATGCGAGCCACATTACATGGATCGTGCATAGTAACTGGGAAGTTATTTTTGCTGGGGTCAAGCTTAATTGCCTTTTTCTCAATAATTTCAGCCAACAGTGGCAAGAAACTCTCTCTGGGAATAAAGTCACTGCCATGAGTCATGCGGTCAGAGCTAACTGCTGCTGCCTTATGAGCGTGACCACACTCGGCAATTACAATCCGCTTAGCACCTAAATCTCTACCAGCCTTAAGCTGCTGCAAAGCAATCTTTTTAGTCTGAGCATCGTCGTACCAGAGACCGTAGTTTACGTTGTCGTAGCCTAGCATATCACTACTCAATGTCCAATCGAGACCTGCTTCTTCAAAGATAATAGCAAAGGCAGCGGGATTTTCAGGCCATGCCATGAACTCACCAGCATTGTGGGTCAATAAAATATCTGCACCCTTTTTATCTATTGGTATTTTAATTCTTCGGCCAATCATTTCCTCGATATCATCCTCAAGGAACTCTATCATATCTAGGAAGGCTTCCTTGGTAATGCCTGTTGAGGAACCGGTTTGCAGCTGTAGCTGGGTGCCCTTCTCGTGAATAGGCTTTGGAGCAATACCCATCTCCTGGCTAAATATCTTGCGAATTTCTCTAGCTAACAAGCCGTTATCTAGTCCTAGTGGACAAGTCTGCGCACATCTTCTACATAGATTACATCTGTAGGCAAGCTCTCCTAAGCGAGCAATAGTCTCCCAGTTGATGTCAATATCTGCACCGGAGAATCGGGAGAAAAAGGTGTCTCCTCTAAAATGCTTCTTAGCAATTTTTCTTAAAACCTCTGATCTGAAGATCGGACGATATAGCTCGTTTCCGCCAGTTGCTTGAAAAATATGACAGGCATCAGAACAGGTGTTGCATTTTGCACAGTACTCATAAGAAAGCATCAGGGGCTGAATGTAGTTTCTATTTGTATCTTCAGAAAGAATTTTTTCTAGCCCGCTTAGAAACTTTCTTACCAGTTCCTCTTCTTCTTCTTTAGTCTCAGGTCTAGTAAAGGTATCAATACCTACGAAACCATCAAGGGAAGTAATATATTTTTCACGCCATGAATCCTTTGGCTCAGTGAAATCAGGCTCCATGCCAGGCTTGTCAAAGGGAGCAGGCAAATCCATTAATTTGTCAAGCTTCACTAATTGACGGGAGGGTTTCCCAAAGTCCTGGGGTCTGATGATTTTGTTGTCCATTTGTGTTCCTCCTATTCCTCCTAATATTAATCTTCCTTAGGCTTTTGCTGAGTTGGCTGCCAATGGGGCGCAGACCAGGTTTGCTTCGGCTTAAAGGAAGAACCTTCCTTCACTTTACGCTCAATTTCACTTCCAGGTAGGTTGGGATCATTTTCCCACAACACCTTATGGAATGAGAAATATTTCCCAACATAGTGGCTCATCTTTGTCTGCGGAATATAAAGCAGCAATAAGCCTAATAATAAAATGTGCACAGCTAAAATTGGATGAGTTTCAATTGCTGAAAAGGTAAATAGACTCTTAAAGATGTCTCGGCCGTATGCAAAGCCAGGATCACCTGCCCAAGTCATTAAACCTGTTACCACTACAGCAAAAATGAAAATCAGGTTAAAGTAGTCTTGGGAGTCTGAATAAATTTTCATAGATTCAATAAATACTCGACGCAGGAATAGACCTAAGGAACCAATAGCTACTAAAACAGCTCCAATTCCTCCCGTTATCAATGTTACATAATAAACTAGAGAAGCCCAAGCTCCTCCATCGGCAACAACAGGAGTGCCACCTAACTCTGTAATCGCACCCACGATTAGGAAAAATGTCCATGCAAATAGTAAATAAATACCAAAGTGCAGGGCAAAAGAAAAATACCACAAAGGTCTTTGGTTCTTGTACAACAATTTGATAAAGAGCATTTCACCAAGCATATCCTTGATTTCTCCTGCATGGGATATTTCCCTTGGCTTTTCATACCATTTTACATCCTCATAATAAGAACCACCGTATTCTTCTCGGTGCTTCTCCTTTGGAACCGGATAAATTTCCCATCTGGTGTGCATAGGCATTTTTGCATAGGTTAACGCCTTTGACAAGGTGAAAAAAATGAAAGCTAGTAGTGCAACGTAAACATAAATTGTCAAAATCAACTTTCCGATACCCCCTTAGTTTTGTTGTAGGTAAAAATTCCAATAATAGTGGATATATTTATTATAGATTTCACAAAAAAACATGTCAACCATTTGTTGATTGACATGCAATCTATTCTCTCAATATTTGTAAAATGTGGCATTGTAAACTTTAATACTCTTATAACTAAAATGCATATCTATTTGAGTTATGTTATTTTAAACCTATCTTATTCACTAGCTGTTCAATAGCTATAACTGCTTCATTGTCGTCGGGCAATTCAAACAGAGCTCTTCCCTCTAAGTCGTATTGCACCAGCTGATCACTATAGGGAATTGTGCCTAATAGCTGTAGCTGGGTCTTATCAATCTCTCCCTGTAGCGCTCCTAGTTCCCCCTTGGTTCTAGTTACAATCAACCCGATGTTTTTTACAGGAGTCTTTAAGGTTTTCACAATATCGTTTACCCTACCTGCAGATCTCACCCCTCTAGCAGAGGAATCGCTGATGACAAATAGATAATCCAGCTGAGGAATAGTTTTACGGCTTAGGTGCTCCAGTCCTGCTTCGCTGTCAATGACCATAAAATCATATCCCTTGACCATGCTTTCCAAATACTTTCTAAGAAGATCGTTGGCGTAACAATAGCAGCCTGGTCCTTGGGGGTTGCCCATTACCAACAAGTCGACATACTTTGTCTCTACTAAGCATTGTTGCAGCTTATATTCTACAAATACCTCTTTTGTCATGCCAATGGGAACTGCCTTGGGATCCTTAGTGTCTTCCAGTACATCTGATATACGCATGTCAACCTCTAATCCAAGAGCTTCGTTTAGGTTTGCATTGGGGTCGGCGTCTACAGCTAAAACTGAAGATTGTTGTTTTACCAGTTGACGAAGTAACAATGCTGTAAAAGTAGTCTTTCCTGTCCCACCCTTTCCGGCTACTGCAATTGTAATAGTCATTTTGCCCACACTCCTCTCAATTGTTAGCGATTGCTCCACTCCCTCAGTCCATTCAAATCTATAATAGTAATTTTTTGGCTATTAACCTCAATCAACTTCTGTTTCTTAAAATCACTTAAAATGCGCGCTACCGTCTCTCTCGACGATCCAATTATATTGGCTAACTCTTGTTGACTAAGTGCAAAATTTATCATAGTTACTCCCTGATTTTGGGCATCATCATCTTGGGCACTATAGTCTTGGGCTAGCTTAAGTAGTGTACTAGCCATTCTTCCATATGTATCTTTTAAGGCTAAGTCTCTAATTTGCTGTTGTGCGGTTCGCAGCCTTTTACTTAATAGCTTAAGTAGTTTAAAGGATATTTGGGGGTGCTTCTGCAGCAATATCTCCAGGTCAGCATTTCTAATCATACCGATCTCCCCGTCCTCCTGCACCTCTGCTGTAGCGGGAAAGGTGCCTCCATCGAACAATAATATTTCGGCAAAAACATCTCCTTTTTGGACAAAGTGAAGAATTTGCTCTCTCCCATCGGCTAACATTTTAGAGAGCTTTACCCTTCCCTCTTTGACAAAATACAGCTCGTCTCCCGGTTCACCTTCCATAAATATAATCATGCCTTTGCGATACTTTCGGAAAATAGCAATTCTACTAATTTGCATTAAGTCTACATCATCTAAATCTGCAAATACTGGTACGTGGCGCAGAAATTCAATATTTGTCGTCTTGCTCACCTCTCTTTCAGATAGGATGCTTAACCTTTATTAGATATATTTGACCCCATCCCTATTTGTCCTGCTGAAAATCTTCATATTTCAATAGGAATAATTTCATTAATTTCCACTTGGCCTAATTGAACCTTGCAATTGTAAGCCAAGATAGTCACTCCTGCCTTTAGCGCTTTAAGTAAATTAGATGCAAAGGCGGGATCAGTTTCTGCATTTGGCTTAAATATCTTTGCGTCTCTTCTTTGGATTATAAATACTACTGCCGTATCTATTCCTTTAACCGCCAGAGCAACTAACTCTTCTAGATGTTTACTTCCTCGGACTGTGGGAGCATCTGGAAACATGGCTACCCCGTCTACTACTAAGGTAACTGATTTTGTCTCCAGGTATAACGGCGATTTAGTTAAGTTATGTTCTAACAAGATATCTAAGCGACTATTGCCAATTTGTACTTCTTGCCTTATTATCTGATACTGTTTAAATTCATTTATTGCACCATCTTTTATCCCTTGCATCAGTAGCTTATTTGGCATGCTAGAGTCAAGATTTACCCAACCATTGTCATGTTGTACCCAGGTCAGTTGAAACTTGGTTTTCCGATGCTCTCCTGGCTTAGCAATCAATCCTACTTTAACATCTGGTAGCAATAATTCCTTCATTCTTCCCGAGTTGGGTACATGAACCTCACAAACATGTCCTTCTAAATTTACGCTAGCTACAAATCTATTGTTTCTTTTTATAAAACTACCTACCTTAATTAACTTAGGGTCAACTTGAATCATTTTTTGCCTCGCCAAAGCTCAAATAAGTTGTTTGCAGGCACAGGAATTTTTACTACAAATCCTTCGCCATAGTCTGCATTTATTTGCATTCCTAAATATCTGTCCCGTAGCGTAAGTTTTTCAGGAAAGCCATTCCATTTATTAATTTCTGTCTCAACACTGAGTTCCCTTTTAATAAACTGACTTTTATGGGCTAATACTGCCCTTTTCTTTATTTCATAATGGTGGCTTATATCTACTATTAAGGATGGCGGTACTTGGGGATTAACTGCATAAAAAAGTAGCTGTTGAACCTGATGAGTATTATTATGGGGCAAGAATTTATTTACTGTGCTCATAAAAATACTCTCTTCTGTCAACTTTCCGCAGGCCACGTGATCTGGATGTTTATCTAGGTAGTAGGGCGCAAAAACAAGCTTTGGTTTACAGCACTTAATAAAATTTACCAGTAGAGCTACGTTTTCTTTAGAGTGCTCTACACCACCATCAGTCAATTTGAGGTTATGTCTAAATTGGCATCCTAGAATCTCTTTTGCAGCATTGCCCTCCTCTATCCTTTCTTGAGGAGTCCCATTAGCACCTAGCTCTCCTTGGGTTAAGTCTAGTATTCCTACTGAGTAGCCAAGGCCTATATGTTTAGCAATAGTTCCACCCATACCTATTTCTACATCATCTGGATGGGCACCAATAGCTAATATATCTACTTCTTCCAGGTCAAATTTCATATCTAATTCCCTCCTAATACTAATAGCTTATGGTATTCTGGGTTCTCAATTAAGCTTCTTGTTAATAAATGGGGAATAATGCTATTGTCTAAAAAGGTCACCAGGCTAATAATATTTAACACCATTTCCTGCTCATTATGCAAAGGATGAAGGAAATCGTAAAGCTGATCCAGCTTGGCAATAGCTACTCGATGCTTTCTTTTATGTTTCTGCCATGCTTTAGAATATAAATATTTCAGCTGATAATTAACCCTATTCCAGTTCTGCTCACCTAATATTTTAAGAGAGGGTTCATTATCCCCAATTAGTTTGGCTATCTTAGAGTGGGCTTTTTCTATTTTTTTCATTTGTTCCTCTATTTTTGCAAAAGTTCTATCCGTATCCAATATTACTAGCTGGTCCTTTTGCAGCTCTAATATTCTACTGTAATCTAATGGAAAAGCTACATCTAGCTCCTCTAAGTATTGCCACTGCTGTTGATTAATTAGTGTTACCCTTGCTCGGGGAAATATCACTGGCATCCTAACACCAAGTAATCGATAAATGTCTTTTAATTGGGCAAAATAATTTATTTCTCCAGGCCCAGCCACATAGGCAGCAGTTGAAAAAATAAAGTCCTGAATCAAGGGTCTTAAAAATGCATTGGGACTAAAGGACTGGGGCTGTTGCTCATAATTTTCCCGAAGTTGTTTAAATGTCATCACTAATGGCTTATTTTTTCCTATTTCAACTCGATCTAAGCTATTTATGTAAATCGGCTCTCTTTGATTATTTAAATGATAAAACATGGGAAATTGGTTAGTCTCTGTAGTGGAAAAGGCTGGTGTATAGCCCAACTGGGTCAGCTGCCTACCAGTTTTACGGATATTTTCTAAGAGAAGCTCCCATTGGGAAAAAACTTTTCTAACTAATGGAGCTGCCTCTATCCGCAGCGCCGGCAACATAGAATCTAGCATTATCAAACCATAGCTACCAAAAAGAGAGGAAAAGGTCACCCCAAACAGCTCAGCCATATTATTCGCTGTTGCCGCCTGCTCCTTCATTTCAGTCAATAGTTTTCTTCCTTCATTAGATTCAGTTTTTATTAATAGCTCATCAATTATCTCCTGTACTTGAGCAGGCACAGGAATTTCCCCTACCGGTGGCATGCCTGGAACCGGCTTTATAATTCCTTTCTTTATTAGCTTGTTATCAAGATAGAAATTACAGCTATTTACTTCTAAGAAGTCGTGATCTTCGCTGGCGATCCAAAACATGGGAACTACTGGTTTTTTCAGCTGGTTCTCTAGTTCTTTTGCAATAATTATTGCTGATGCAGCCTTATATATAACAAATGCTGCTCCCGTTAATAATCCCGCTTGCTGTCCAGTAATAATTACTTTACAATCCTTATCTGCTAACTTTTTGATATTGTCTTTTACCTGGGGCGAACAATCTAAATTTTCATTGTATTTTAGTAGGCTGGAAATAAACTCTGGTGAAAGGGTTTTAGCTTTTTCTAATGTGCAATTAGATAATATTTGCTCAATCCTATAGTCTGGGTATTGAAAAAAGTCAGCTATCTTTGTAGATTTGTCTAAATAATCCCTCACTAGCTTAGGTGCTTTTAAGTAATTGACATCTACTATCCTAGTCCCTTTCACAGACTCACCCCATCTATATGTATTAGCTACATAAAAAGTCAGCATAGCTGCTGACTTTTCCTCTTGGTTAAATTGAGTTAATTATAAACCGAGCCCCAGTATCTGTCAACTTGGTTCTGGGCGATATATACTAATAAAACCGAGCAATGCTCGGTTTTATTGACTAGTTAGCTTGGGTTTATACACTTGATACATGTGCCATAGAATTCTAAGCGATGGTGGCTTACTCTACCAATGCCAGTCTGTTCTACATCTGAATTTAGTTTATCAATAAGTGGAAAATCAATATCTGAAACATCTCCACATTTTTCACACACAAAATGATAATGATTATGGGGATTACCATCAAATCTTCTAAAAGTACTACCGTAATTCAACTCCAACACTTCTCCAGACTCAACTAATACCTTTAAATTCCGATAAACTGTACCTAGACTTATATCATTCATCTCTTTACGGGCTTGTTCATAGACCCAATCGGCTGTAGGATGGGAGGTGGTACCCTTAAGAATCTCCATAATTAATTTTTTTTGTTTGGTCATACGCGTATTTTGTTTTTCCATTGGGCTACCCCCATTAATAATAATTGCTACTATTTAAATTAATTATAATTATTTAATGGTAAAATGTCAATTTTTTTTATAAATTAGTTTTTTATTATGCTATAACCTTAAAAATAATTACTGCTACAAATACTAGATAAAAGGCTGCTCCCCATAATAGTAAATACGGTGTCACATACCCCCGACTGTTGATTTTCCAAAAGATCAAGCCTACACAACACAAGACCAAAAAGCTGCTAAAAAGCGCTAATGGCGTAAGGATCCAATCAGTCATAGCTATACCTAATGCGGGAATCAATGAACTCTGGAAAACCATAGCTCCGGTTATATTTCCTAGGGCTAGGGTATCTTTATCAGCTCTAACCCAAATAATGCTGTTAAATTTTTCTGGGAGTTCAGTGGCAATGGGGGCAATTATCATAGCCAAAATAAAAGAAGGCACTTGTAGCAAGGCTGCTATTTCTCTAATTATGTCCACAAATAAAGAGGCTCCAAATATTATAAGTCCCAGAGCAAAACTAAGTTGAGTAATTACAAGCCCTAAGCTAGGTTTTGTTTTTTTTCTTGATAAATACAAGGGGCTGAGATGTTCACCATTTTCATTGTTAGGCTGACCCTGTAATGTTTTGTAAACATAATATATATAGGCCAATACTAGCAACGCTGCTATCGCTAATCTTCCCATTTGTATAGGAATAAAAGCAGCTAGAATTGCTATTGAGTATATTATCATAAAAAAAATCAAATCTCTTTTCAATAATGCTATATTTATATTCATGTATGGAAAGTGGCTGCGTTTCCTTCTAAAAACAACAACCGCAAGTCCTGTAACTCCTAAAGCCAAAGTACCTAGCATAAAAGGTGCTCCTAAGATTGCCCCTATACCAATTTCATTGCTTCCCTCTTTTCCAGAAAAGATTGCTATAATAGGTATCATTGTTTCAGGTAAAGCTGTGCCTACTGCAGCTAATATACTTCCTACCGCACCCTCAGATAAGCGCAGTAGCCTACCAAGCCATTCAATCCCGTTGGTAAATACCTCAGCCCCCAATAAAATAATTCCTAGGCTTAATAAGAGCAACCCCAGTTCCAGCATAAAAAATTCTCCTTTCCAAATGAGCATCTTTACAATGCTTATTCAAAAAGGAGAAATTAATTACTACTAGCCTAGTGGCTGAATAATCATCTTTTTCTGGTGGAAGGTGGCAATTTTACGATAGCCAATTTTTTTGGCCAGTTCTACTGCCTTAGGGATATCCCTGCCAACCTGTTCAGGTCGATGGGCGTCAGAGCTTAAGGTAATTGGTAAATCATAGGCAAAGCAGGTCTCTAAAACCTCTGTAGCTGGATATACCTCTTGAATTGGCTTATGCCATCCATTGGTGTTTATCTCCACTGCCATTTTAGCATCCTTAATAGCTTTGAGAACCGCTGGCAAAAAGTGTTGAATGCTCTTATTCGGTCTGTATCCAAAAACTTTAATTAAATCTAAGTGACCTACAACCTGACAGAGCCTAGTTTGGGCCATATCAGCCAGCAGGGAAAAATATCGCTGATAGAGCTGGTCTACGTCCCAGTTCTGGTATTCTGTTATATAGGCGTCGTTATCAAAGGGCCAGTCCTCCACCTCATGAACCGAGCCTATTACATAGTCAAAGGGATAGGCAGAGATATATTTTTTAAACTCTGCCTCCCTATTGGCTCGATACTCAACCTCTAAGCCAATGCGAATTTTTATCTGGGGGTAAGCCTCCTGCAGCTTACTGTATAAGCTAAAATCAATTTGGTCTATAAAGCGATCGTGTTCAGTAAAGCCCATCTCTCCTAAGCCTTGCTTAACTCCATTTGCAACAAAGGGCTCTATGTCCTCCATCACATGTCTATACTCCCCATGGGCTAAGCCGTGAATATGGTAGTCAACTAGCATGTACATCCCTCTCTTCAAAGCAAGACAGTCCCAGCAAATTCACCAGGACTGCCTTGTAATATAAGCCTTAGCTTTTAGTACTCATTAGGCATATTGGCCAGCTGAGCCATGGTAAACACTGGTCCATCCAAGCATATGAAACAGCTGCCAATGTTGCAGCGACCACACTTGCCAATCCCACATTTCATGCGCATTTCCAAGGTAGTGATAATCTCCTCATGACTATATTTCATCTTATCTAAGGATTGCATAACAAATTTAATCATAATAGGTGGACCACATACTACCGTTACCTTGCCTTGGGGGTCTGGATTTAGCTGTTCTAGATAAGCAGGGACAAAGCCAACCGGTCCTTGCCAGCTGTCATCTCCCCTATCCACTGTTACGTTTACCTCCATATCCCTTACCTTGGGCCAATTTTCAAATAGGTCCTCCTTGAAACAAAGGTCAGCCGGAGATCTGGAGCCATATACTACTTGTAGTTTTCCATAATCATCTCTATTTTCCACGCAGTAGTTTATCAGTGAGCGAACAGGGGCTAAGCCTATCCCCCCTGCTATAAATAGCACATCCTTGCCCTTTACCTGATCAATGGGAAAACCATTGCCGTAAGGTCCCCTTATGCCCACCTCTTGACCTACAAGAGCTTCGTGGAGGGCATCGGTAAGCATCCCCGTCTTTTTAATGCTAAACTCTAGATGATTTTCACCCTGAGTGGTGATAGAAAACATGGCCTCCCCAATACCTAGCAGGGAAAGCATTGCCAATTGCCCTGGCATGGGAGTAAAGGGCTTCCCATTATCAGTGGTGACATGAAAGGTTTTCACATCAGGAGTTTCATCAATTATCTTTATTATTTTGCCCCTATGGGGAACTAAAGGATTGATGGCCTTTATTTCTTCCACACTAACAGACATTGGGATCAGCCTCCTTAATGAGCCCGATAATCTTGGTAATATCCACATTGACCGGGCACTTAGTTAAGCAGCGACCACAGCCCACACACATCAAATCCCCATAGCGCTCATGGAAATATCTCAGCTTGTGCATAAAGCGCTGTCGAACTCGCTCCTTTTTAGATGGTCTGGGATCGTGCCCACCAGCCATGAGGGCATAGTCATTAAACATACAGGAATCCCAGCATCGATAATTACAGCCATCTTTGCCCACCTTTTTTGTTTGGATGTCAAAGCAGTGACAGGTAGGGCATAGATAGGTGCAGGTACCGCAGCCAATGCATTTTTGACATATCTCCTCCCACAGAGGATGATCAAACAGCTTCTGCAATCGGCTTGGCAGCTCCTCGGCCCCGGAAAACTCAATTTGAAATTGCTTGGGAGCAATAGGTTCTTTGGTCGATTCATTCAATAGGCTATTAATCTTGTTTAATAATGCCTTTCCTTTATCTGTCCTGTCCTCTACCCCGTATTCCTCTCCTAAATCCAGTAGAACCAAATCAGCACCTGCCTCCTCTTGGGGATTACCGCCCATGGAGGTGCAGAAGCAGGCTGCTTCTGCTTCACTGCAGCCTATGGAAACTATTGATGTGTTTTCCCGCTTGGCCTTATAAAAATTGTCTACAAATCCCTTGGTTAAAAAAACCTCATCTAGCTGGCGAATACTTTTTACATCACAGGGTCTAACGCCAAATATTATCGTAGAATCGGTAGCTGCAGCCACCTCCTCTATACTGGTCTGCAGGTTATTTGCCACATAGTTGTACATTACCTCGGTCTGAGGAAATAAGACTTCCTTTGGTGACATTAGTGGGCTTTTAGCTAAAAACAGCTTCCCATCCTTGTGCCAGGGGGCAAACTTAGTTATGCCGTTGATCTCTTGGGGAGTATAAACCTGCCCTAATCCTGTTAAGCTCTGTATTAATTCGCCAAGCTTTTCTTTTTTTATAGCCTTCATTGTTCCACCCCTTCCTTTCCTCTACATAAACTCTTCCGGGTCATCCAGCTTGAACCTACCTAGCGGTGGTTCTCCCTCCAGATCAACACCAGCAGCATATTCACCAAACAGTTGATTGATATCCTTAATGAGTTTTCTGTTGAGTTCCATCAGAGGTATCCCCATGGGGCATTGACGCTGGCACTCTCCACAATCGACGCATCTTCCCGCCACATGCATTGCTCTAGTAATGTGAAACATTTGGTTTTCAGCTAAATCTACCGCCTTATTCTGCCAGCCCACTCGGTATTGGTC
>CAYVRD010000033.1:0-3941 GCA_964454195.1 uncultured Clostridia bacterium | reverse complement strand
ATTTTTTCTGTTATACTCATTTGACATCCCTCAGCTTCCTATTCGGCCCTAAAGCCTTAATGTCTTCAGTCAATTGAGTTACCGTATCAGCAAACTTCTGTCCCTCGGAACCGGATATCCAGCGAGCCTGAAATCGCTTCGGATCTACGCCAACGAACTCCAGCAGGCGTTGCATCAACAAAAATCTGCGTCTTGTAAAGTAGTTGCCACTAACATAGTGGCAGTCGCCCGGGTGTCAGCCAGCCACCAAAACTCCGTCCACACCCCTTTGAAAGGCTCGAACAATAAATTGGGGATTAACTCGTCCCGAGCAGGGTACTCTAATTACCCGCACATTTGGGGGGTAGCTCAACCTACCTAAGCCTGCCAAATCTGCCCCTGCGTAGCTACACCAGTTGCAAGCAAAGCCAATAATAGTAGGCTCCCAAGCTGCCGGTGCTTGATTTTGTTCTATAGACATATTGCATCCACCTCCGCCAATATTTGTTCATTGGTGAAGCCCTTAAGATTTATCGCTCCAGGGCGACAGGTAACTGTACAAGCCCCACAGCCTTGACATAGCCCCTGATTAACGTTGGCCACCTGTCTCTTTTTAATATGACCATGCACTCTTTCCTCTATAGTAGAAAGCTCAATAGCCTTATATGGGCATATTGGAACACACATGCCACAGCCAGAGCATGCACTCTTATTAACAAAAGAAATCATGGGGTCAGTTGCCAAGGATTGCTTAGACAGCAGCCCCGTTGCCTTCACAGCAGCCGCACTGGCTTGGGATACTGATTCGGGTATATCCTTTGGCCCTTGGCAGGCTCCAGCTAGAAACACTCCCGCGGTGTGGGTTTCCACTGGCCGCAGCTTAGGATGGGCTTCGGTGTAAAGGCTGTGCCCATCATAGGAGAATCCTACCGTGCGAGCAAATTCAGCCGCATCGTGGTTTGCAACCATAGCAGTTGCCAATACCACTAGGTCTGCTTCTACTTCAACCTGCTTGCCTAGTAAAGTATCCTCTCCTAAAACTATCAGCTTTCCACCCTGCTGATATATTCTAGACACTCGTCCTCTAATGTAGTTGGCCCCGTATTTGGTGTGGGTTCTAGTATAGAATTCATCATAGTCCTTACCTGGAGTTCTCACATCCATATAAAAGATGTGAGCCTGACTATCTGGAATCTTTTCACTCACCAAGGTAGCATGCTTAGCTGTGTACATACAGCAGGTCTTAGAGCAATAAGGCTTTCCTTTGGCTTCATCTCTTGAGCCTACACATTTTATAAAAACAATATTCTTGGGAATTGTCCCATCAGAAGGCCGCTTGATTTTCCCTCCAGTTGGCCCGGAAGCATTTACTAAGCGCTCAAAGTGCAGTCCAGTGATCACATCGGGATACTTGCCATAGCCGTATTCACCGTAAACCGAATAGTCAAAGAGCTCGAAGCCAGTTGCTGCAACAATTGCGCCATACTTGACCTTGATTAGCTCATCCTGTTGGTCAAAGTCTACAGCACCGGTAGGACAAAGCTTTTGACAAACCTTGCATTTTCCCGATAAAAAGAATCTACAGCTATTTCTATCGATTACCGGCTTATTGGGTATAGCTTGAGGAAAAGGGGTGTAAATAGCTTTTCGGTCAGCTAAGCCTAGCTCAAACTCACTGGGCACCTTGCTAGGACATTTATCCCAGCAGATACCACAGCCAGTGCATTTTTTCATATCTACCGACCGGGCCTTCTTGCGAATAGTAACATCAAAGTTCCCCACATACCCCTCTACCTTTTCGATTTGAGCGTATGTGATTAAGCTAATATTCTCATGTCCTGCAGCGTCTACCATTTTTGGTGTTAGGATACATGCTGAGCAATCTAAGGTGGGAAAGGTTTTATCTATTTGAGCCATTTTACCGCCTATTGATGGCTCTTTTTCTACGATATCTACCTTAAATCCATTGTCTGCAATATCCAGTGCCGCCTGAATTCCAGCAATACCGCCCCCTATAACCAGTGCTCTTTTTTCTATGGGTATTGTTGACTTCTGGAGCTCCTGGTTGTGAACAACCTTAGCTGCAGCTAATCTTGAGAGGGCTATGGCCTTTTTAGTGCCTTCCTCCTTATTGGGATGCACCCAGGAGCAATGCTCACGAATGTTGGCACACTCCAGCAGAAAAGGATTCATTCCTACGCTTTCTAAGGTTTTTCTAAAGGTGGTCTCGTGCATCCTTGGTGAGCAAGCAGATACCACAACTCCATCTAAGCTGTGCTCTTTAACAGCTTTTCTGATCACATCTTGACCTGGCTCAGAGCACATGTATTTATAGTCTTGAGCATAGACAACGTTTGGAAAATCCATTGCCGCCTTAGCTACTGCTTCACAGTCCACTGTTGCTGCAATATTTGTACCACAATGACAAACGAAAACTCCTACCCGTTTCACTAAGCACCCCTCCTACTGGCTGGATGTAATTTATTTTCTAGCAGTAAGGGAATTGGATCGGTAAAATGCTTCTGCACGTACATTTCCTCAGGAGTAAAGCCTACTCCAATCCCCAACAGTTCAGTAAAGTAAAAAATAGGCATCTGATAATCCTCTCCATAAGCCCTCTTGATATCCTGCTGTCGCATATCCAGGTTGAGCATGCATAATGGACAGGCGGTGGCAATACAGTTAGCTCCTGATGCTTTCGCATTCCTTAAAATATCTCTGATCATCTTAAAGCCCACATCAGACTTCTGGGTGGAATGTCCAGCACCACAGCATTCAACCTTGTAGGCCCAATCAACTGCTTCAGCGCCAGTAGCATTGACGATATGATCCATCTTCATTGGATTTTCTTGGTCGTCCATGGCCAGCTTTTTAGGCCTAACCAGCAGGCAGCCGTAATAACAGGCTACCTTTAAACCATTGAGAGGAACCTGGATATTTTCTTTAACTCTGTCAATACCTATCCCTTGATAGACCACATCTATCATAGAAACTACTTCACTTGTTCCTTGAAAATCCATCTCAATGATGTCCTTTAGTTTATCCTTTGTTTTTTCTGATTCCCGTACAGCCATTTGCACGCCCTTTAGTCTGCTATAGCATGCTGCACAAGGCACTGCCACATCTAACTTATCTTTCTCTGCAATAGCTAAATTCCTAGCAGGAAGAGCTAAAGAAAGCCAATGATTTGTATTATGGGCAGCTGATGCACCACAGCAGTTCCAATCGTCTATCTCCAGTAGCTCTACGCCAAAATGTTTAGCCACAGCCTTTGAAGAAACGTTGTACTCTATTCCCGTAGAATTTAGAGAACAACCCGGGTAATATGCGTACTTCACTACCCTTCACCTCCCATGTGCCTGGTCTTTTCAAAGATTTTCTTTATTGCTGCTCTGCCCTTGATATTATCAGGCAAAACGTGGATTTTTCCCTTCTGCATCATAATTGGAGCAAGTCCTGCGTCCTTAAATGGCTGTAATGAAAGCAGATTAAAGAAGGCTGCGAGACCCATTTCGTGAACCCGACCATGATTTTCAACAGCTTTTAGGAATAAGCTATTAAATATATCTATATCTTTTTCAGTGATGTAGCCCGCTGCTTTAGCCTGAATTCTTAGAGTTTCCATTAGCTTTGCCAGTTCAATCTCCTTTGGACATCTGGTGTAACAGGTTTCACAGCTGGCACAGAGCCATATTGTTTTGGATTTTAAAACTTCTTCCTTTACGCCCAGCTGTACTAAGCGGATTATCTGTCTCGGAGTATAATCCATAGCAAAGACAACAGGACAACCAGCAGAACACTTTCCGCACTGATAGCAGGCACTGACCTTAACCCCGCTATCGCCCTCAACTTTATTGATAAATTCCTTTCCTTTAGTGCACGAAGCAGTTAGATTAATTGTTTCCATACTATCCCCCTCTTCTTTATATTCTTAATCATTATTCTTTTTTTTTTTACTTTCC
>CAYVRD010000032.1:0-22327 GCA_964454195.1 uncultured Clostridia bacterium | reverse complement strand
CAATCTGTCCAGCCACCGGTCGCACCAGTATCTCCGGATCTATTAGTCCAGTGGGGCGAATGATTTGCTCCACCAGCTGCTCCTGATGCCTCTGCTCATAGGGTCCAGGGGTGGCACTGACAAATATTACCTGATTCATTCGCTCCTCAAACTCGTTAAAGCGCAAAGGTCGGTTGTCCAAAGCCGAAGGCAGGCGAAAGCCGTGCTCCACCAAGGTAGTTTTTCTAGATCTATCCCCCTCGTACATACCACCAATCTGGGGAATAGTCACATGGGATTCGTCTATCAGCAGCAGCCAATCCTCTGGGAAGTAATCTATCAGGGTAAAGGGAGATTCCCCTGGCTTACGCCCCGTTAGATGGCGGGAGTAGTTTTCTATTCCCGAGCAAAAGCCCATCTCCTGCATCATTTCCAAGTCATAGCTGGTACGCTGCTCCAGGCGCTGGGCCTCTAAGAGCTTTTGTTTATCATTAAACTCCTTAAGTCTTAGCTGGAGCTCAGCTTGGATGCTTTTTATAGCCAGCTCCATCTTTTCTTGTCCTGTGACAAAGTGGCTAGCGGGAAAAATAGAAACGTGACGTCGCTCACCTAACACCTCGCCGGTGAGGGTATCTATTTCCATAATCCTCTCCAGTTCGTCACCAAACATATCTAAGCGAATTGCTTTGTCCCCATGGGAGGCTGGAAAAATCTCCAGCACGTCTCCCCGCACCCGAAAGGTGCCTCTAATAAAGCTCATTTCGTTGCGAGTATACTGGATTTCTACCAGTTTCTTTAATATCTGATCCCGGTCATAGGTCTGTCCCGTCCGAAGGGACAGCACCAGGTTTTTGTACTCTTCGGGAGAGCCAAGACCGTAGATGCAAGAAACACTGGCCACAATAATCACATCTCGCCGCTCAAATAAGGCCGCAGTAGCCGAGTGGCGCAGCTTATCTATTTCATCGTTGATGGAGGAATCCTTTTCAATAAAGGTGTCGGTATGGGGCACATAAGCCTCGGGCTGATAATAATCGTAGTAGCTGACAAAGTACTCCACCGCATTGTTGGGGAAAAACTCCTTAAACTCTGCACACAACTGAGCTGCCAGTGTCTTGTTGTGGGCGATAATCAGCGTGGGCTTTTGCACCTGCTGAATCACATTGGCCATGGTAAAGGTTTTACCACTACCGGTTACTCCTAAAAGGGTTTGATATTTTAAGCCCCTATTAAACCCCTCAACTAGCTGGGCAATAGCCTTGGGCTGATCTCCCGTTGGCTTGTACTCCGATTCCAGCTTAAAATTTCCAATATGAGCTATTTTGCCCATGGGCTCACCTCTTTTAACAATAATAATTATTAATAGACTCATTATATTCCATTGTCTAGCTCTATGCAAGCTATACCAATCTTCCATCTTCAAGAATGTATGTTCGCTACCCCCTATTATAGCATACCTACATGAAAAAGCCAGTAGGAATGCACTAAAAAAAGTACAGTTCCCCTGGCTCTTATTTTGTTTATTTTTTTAACAGCCGCAATCCGTTTAAGGTCACTAGCAAGGATGTTCCCATATCTGCCACTACCGCCATCCACAGGGTTAGCCACCCTGGGAAAATCAGCAGCACTGCTAGCAGCTTAAGCCCTAATGCTATGACGATGTTTTCTTTAATTATGCCCATAGTCTTCCTAGAAAGACTCACTAGCTGAGGCAGCTTGAGTAGATCATCTCCCATCAAGGCTACGTCAGCAGTTTCTAGTGCCGTGTCAGTACCTGCTACCCCCATGGCAATTCCCACGCTGGCTTTGGCTAGGGCAGGAGCGTCATTGATTCCATCTCCCACCATGGCCACCGCTCCCTGTTGGTTTAGCTCTTCTATCTTTTCCAGCTTGTGGGCGGGTAATAGCTGGCTGGCCACTTGATCAATCCCTAACTGATTAGCTACTGCCTCTGCCACCCTTTGGTTGTCACCGGTAAGCATTACCGGCTTAATACCCTGCTTTTTCAGCAAGGCAATAGCTTCCTTAGCCTCTGGCCTAAGCTGGTCCTTAAAGGTAATCAAGCCTACCAGCTGGCCCTTCCATGCCACTGCTACCAAGCTATCTCCCCGCTCTTCAGCCTGGTTTATAACAGTAGCCTGATTAGGACTAAGCTCCACTCCCTCCTGAATTAAATACTTAACTGTGCCCACTAGCCACTGGCTGGCCTGGCCATTTGTTAAAACCACACCTCTAACCCCTTTACCAGGAGCTACCAGAAAGCTGTCTACTGGCAACGCTGTAGCTCCTCGAGCTTGAGCATAGTGGCACCAGCTCTTGGCCAGCGGGTGCTCCGACATTTTCTCAATAGAGTAGACCCCTTGAATTACCTGCTCCTCTTTGAGACCAAAGGCTGTAAAGCTACTGACCTCCGGCTTGCCTTTAGTCAAGGTACCTGTCTTGTCTAAGGCAATAGTCTGCACCTTGGCCATTTGCTCTAGATGAATCCCACCCTTGAGCAAAATTCCCTCCTTGGCACTTCGCCCCATAGCTGTTACCAAAGCTACTGGAGTTGAAATTATCAGGGCACAGGGACATGCAATTAGCAGCAAGGCTAAGGCCCTATAGAACCAAGGGGCAAACTCTTCTCCTAAAAACAGAGTAGGTATGGTAACCATCCCCAAGGCGATTGCCAAAATTAGAGGAGTATAATAGCTGGCAAAATGATCGATAAAGCGCTGGACAGGAGGTTTGTCCGCTAAAGCCTCCTCCACCAGCTGAATAATTTTAGCGACCGTATTATCCTTAGCCAGCTTAGTTACCTGAACCTCCAGGTAACCACCCTCGTTGATAGAGCCGGCAAAAACATTATCTCCCTTGCTTTTTTCTTTTGGCAAGGACTCCCCTGTAATAGGAGCTTCGTTAACCCAGGAGCTACCAAAGCTCACCTGCCCATCCATGGCAATGCGCTCCCCTGGCCTGACCATTAGGGTATCGCCTATAGCTACTTGAGCTATGGGAATAGTCTCCTCATTTTCACCATGACCGCTGCAACTGCAGCTGCTGCTTGGGCCTCATGTTCCCCCTACATTCTTTTTAATAGTTGCCACCTGAGGGGCTAAGGACATTAGCTCACGGATAGACTGGCGGGTCTTCTCCATAGTGTAGTTTTCCATAGTATTGCTCAAGCTAAAGAGAAAGGCTATGATGGCTCCCTCCAGCCATTCCCCGATTATAATGGCCCCAATAACTGCCACCGTCATTAGCACATTCATATCAAATTGTAGCTTGAATAAGCTTTTAAAGCCTTGGCGAAAGGTTGCCCAGCCACCTATTATCATAGCAGAAAGATAAGTGATAATTACTATTGGCGTTTCCAGATTGGCTAAGCTAAATATAACAGCTAAAATCAATAGACCACCTGAGACAGCCGCACTTACAGCCCCTCCCTCTCCTAAGAAAGCCCAGGCTCTAGCTTTGCCCTCTGCCCCTTCCCTTTTCCCCGAGGCCGAGTAGGGCTCCTCCAGCTCACACCCGTGTCCTTGGATGACCTTGACTATTTCCTGCCATTTTTCTTGGTCGTTGACCTTCTCCCCCTGACCATAGCTCACCTCTAGCTTGCCCAGAGAAAAAATCAGCTTGACCTGCTCTACCTGGGGCAAAGCCGCAATATCCTTTTCTAGCGCCTTGGCACAATCAGGGCAGTCTAAGCCCCTGATGTAAAATAAATTGTTTTGTGGGATTTTTTGTTCCCTTTCCATCATCTAATCCCCTTCCTGTCAGCAGCTCCAAAATTTAAGTATGCCTAATATGCTCTAAGCCCTCTTTAAAAAGAATCTCTATATGGGTGTCATCCAGAGTATAGTAGACCATCTTCCCTTCCTTGCGGAACTTCACTATGCGTAGATTTCGCAGCACCCTCAGCTGATGCGACACGGCAGATACTGTCATCCCAAGAAGAGCAGATAAGTCACATACACACATCTCCCTGTTAGTCAGGGCGTTTAACAGATGGATTCGATTGGAATCCCCTAGAGCCTTAAAAATGTCGGCCAGCCGATTAGCCTCGTCAATGCCTAGCATTTTCGCCTTGGCCTCATCCACAACCTCCTGGTGAAAGCATTCCACCTCACAAACCGTTTCTTTGACCATAAATTAATCACCTCAAACATTTGAATATTTATTCAATTGTAATATATATTAATATATATTTCTTATGTATTAATGTCAATACATTTTGCCTATTATCTAAAAAAACAAAAACCTGAGACCTAGTGATCTCAGGATAAAGTATAAAGCATAGAACATATGTTGTATTAACCAGTAGCTTTACTGCTTTTGCTGCTGATTTAGAGTATTATAGGAGCAATTTCTTTTTCGTTCATTGATCCGATCCAGCTGCTTGCGCATTACCTCCACAACCAGTTCATCTAAAACCCAGCTTTGCCTCAAGGCTTCTTTGCTTCTTAAATCTTCTCTTGTTGTCACCATCTCCTGAAGCTTTGACTTTTCCTTAATAATGTTTCTGGATATCAGCTTAGAATAAACTTTATCCATTGGGCCATTCTCCTTCCGTATTCACATAAGCAGGTTAAAAGCGAGTTGTAAATTTATCTTATCATATAGACAATGAAATATTTGGCAAAATATGTCGACTACTTCAACTTTTTTTCAGTTTCTAGCTATTTATAATAGGATATGATTTTTGTCATGATATTTTCCCGCAATTTGTCAATACCCTCAAAGTCCATGCTCTGTACATAGTATTTTTCCAGCTCCTCATGATGCTTTTTAGCCTGCTTAAGCTTACCTACTGCTGTCTCCATTAGTTTCATTGATTTATCACTAAATTTGCTGGCCACATCCTGTTCTCCCAAGTCTACCTTCCCGGTAAATTGGGCAGAGTTAATCAGCTCACCTAGATAGGGCAAGCTGTTGTCAATGACCGCTATTCCTAATTGGGGAACTACCAGCATCGAGTGATAATCTGGATCAAAGAAACAGTGATATAAGTCCACATCACAGTTTTTCTCTAAGGCTAGCAACGACAGCTGCTGCAGAAATCTAGACTTATCTTTTCTGCTTCCTCCCACTAGCTGATACCTTTTGATACAGGAGCTAATTATTTCTTGGCTGTAATGTACCGGCCCATTTGGAGTTATAGCACCGGCAAAAATGTGGCGCAACCTGGGGGTAGGCATCTGAAAGATTTCTTCTCCCAGCTTGGTTACTAATTCCTTTACTGTACCATCCTTCAATGTGGGCTGTTGCTCTTCATCCAACACCTCATAAGCACTTTCTAAGCTCTTGTAAACCTGAAAATATGCAGCTGATTTCTTCTCACTAATCGATATTATCTCCGACTTATGCTTTTGCAGCTTAACCGTGTCCCAAAAGGCCCCCAGGTTTACAATTTCCTCCACCACCCCTGGATATTTGGGATCGATTACGTGGGTAGCGGGTTCCTTAATACACTTTTGAAAAATTATAATAGATGATAACCTCTTGGGTACCATCCTCCTGTACTTCCCCTACTTGAATATGATCAATCAGCTCCACCACCAGCTTCCTATCTAGCTGAAGAAAGCTACTGTAGCTCTCCAGCACTGATAACCAGTAATCCCGCCGATCAGCCTCTTTCTTCTTATCAGCAAGCTTTAGGTTTTGCTCCTCTAGCTGTTTTTCTAACTTCTTTCTTTCATTTAGAAATGTCTCCTTCAACTCTAGAAAAAGAGACTCCTCAAGCTGCCCTTTACTCTTATCTATATATAAGGACTTCAGTCCATCATTAATATCCTTTAAGCTCACATTTATCTTACTTATCTGCTTACCTATATGCTTTAATACATCACCATGCTCATCACCCTGCAGCAGCTTTTGTAAAAACAAATCCCGCTGCTTAAGGATCTTATTAACCTGGTATCTTATTTTTCCTTCTATTATAGTAGTTAGCTTATCAAGCCTTATGGTGTGCTTGCTACACTCTTCTCGTTTCTGCCTATATAAGCTGCAGCCTAGATATACATTCTTTCCATTAGAAAACTTAGATAAGGTGTTTCCACAATCCTTACATCTAACCTTTCCCGCAAAAATATGGGGCTGGCCATGTCCTGAGCTCCTAACCTTAGAGTCCAGCAGCTCTTGCACCTTATAAAAGGTGTTTTTATCTATAATTGGCTCATGGGTACCTTCCACAACAATCCAGTCTGACTTAGCTATACTCTTACACTTCTTAGTCTTAAAATGAATCTTTTCCTTTTTGTACTGCACCAGGTTGCCAATCACTGTCTGATCTCTTAGTATCCGCTTTACACTAGTCTTGTTCCATAACCCAGACTTAGTCTTATCAAAATGGTTATGGTAGTTGATACCTTGCATTTCCTTATATTTAGAAGGATTTGGAATCCCTCTATTATTTAGTATCTGAGAAATAGCAGCTGTCCCATTCCCTTGTAGATATAGCTGGAATATTAACCTCACTACCTCAGCAGCATCTTCATCCACCACTAGCTTACTCTTATTATTTGGGTCCTTCATATAGCCAAAGGATGCAAAAGAGCCAATAAAGTCGCCCTTCTCCCTTTTAGTCTTAAAAGCAGCCCTTACATTGTTAGACACATCTTCAGCATACCACTGGTTAGTCAATCCACTTATCTGCCTGGCTTTTTTCTGACTATAATCGAAGTTATCCGTATGATCAGTGAGCCCAATAAAACGAACTCCCCATTCAAGAAACTTGGTCTCCAGGTACTCCTCACTTACAGCAATATTCCTGGCAAAGCGAGACATGTTCTTACACAGTACCACATCAACCTTGCCCGACTCACAATCACCAATCAGCCTAGCAAAATCAGGCCTGTCATCAGTCACACCAGAATAATCATCATCACTGTAAACACCAACAATAACCCAACCCATCTTCTGGGCATAGCTAGTAGCCAAATCCAGCTGATTTTTAATACTCTCACTGGGATCATGACTACTTTTCTTATCCTTGTCCTCATCACTTAGACGCACATAAATAGCAACCCGGGTATAAGGCAAATTCATTTTTTTAGTAGCTTGACTCACTTTTTCACCTCTCTTTATGTCAAGCTATCTACCTTTGTATGTCCTAATAATAGCATAAAAGGTAGACTGTTACTCATGTTAGAGTTTTACATTTTCAGTCCCTAAAAGAATACTTAACAGCAAGCTTTCCAAGTCAATTTCCTTATCAGCAAATACCTCAGTGGTTACAATAGACTCACTAGCATCAACCTTATTAGCCATAGATCTATTCCCCCTTATAAATATCTTCTATATAAAATATGTTGAGTAAAATATGTCCTATTACACTATAAAACCCAACAAAAAAAGCCCCTAGATAAAAGGGCTTTGTCAAAAATCTATTTCACTTAATTAAATATCGTTCAATCCAAACGCTCCCATATTTTCTCAAACACAACCTCTGAAGATATTGGTACAACTTTACCATCTCTAATATCCTCAAGACGTTTACTTGCAATTTTTGCCCACTCGGTATCTATTGCACTCTCTGTTGGATTTAAACTTTTAAGCAACGTATCTACCATAATTACTCTTTCCTCAACTGGCAGTGAAATAACTTCCTCAATAAGCTTTTTAGTTGCCAAAGCAATCACCTCCTAGCTAAACTATTTTTTCTTCCAGTTTTGCTACACGAGCCTCAAGCCTATGGAAGTCAAAGTAAATTCCCTTCTCTACAACCATTTTAATGTCTTTGATATCTTTTTCCATTCTCTGTTGCAATATCTCCATTCTCTGTTGCGATATTTCCATTTTCTGTTGCGTTTTTTTAATCTCTATAATTTCAACTTTCATTCCCTTAACCTCAGCTAGAATATCCTTTAAAATTTCATCGCTCAATTCAAATACCTCCTTAGCCCGTGAATATAACTTATCTGTATTCTATAATAATTACTCTGCAAAAACAAGATTTTTAAACCCTATAAGCAGCCCTCATCCCTGGCTCCAGCTCCCTATGCTCATAACCAGTCATATTAAAAAAATAATACCCACCAAAAACCCCACCATGCTCAACCCTCCCAAAATTCCAGCCATAATCCTCATCATCCGGGTCATCAACAAAAACCTCAATATAGCTGCCACAAGTAAACTCATACCCATCTAACTCATACCTATTATAACAATTTAGCTCCAAGCGACCCTCTACCCTCTGCTTTAGAAAACCAACCAAATTATCAACCACATCCATAGGCCTATAATTCTCAGCTAACCTCAAAAGATACAGCAACTCACTATACTCAACACTACCAGCAGAACAGTCTTTCAACTCCTGATGCAAATACTCAGGCAACCGCTTAGCAATCTCGTTAACCCTCATAGCCAAACACTTAAACTCCTGCAACTCTCTAGTTAACCTCATTTTCCCTAATCCCTCCCTCTCACATAAATACCCCAAACCAAGCCGCCACCCACCCCCAGGAGGGTTGCCTTCTTGCAGCCGATTAAGCGTGCCTGTAGAGGCTCCATGTCAAAGCTGGCGCAAGCCACCCTTTAGGGCCTGGCTTTTACATGGAGAAACAGGTGTGCTAGGCTATATGCCAGAAGGCACCCTACCCTCCATAGGCGGCACCCAAAGAAAAAGAGCAGTTTTAGCTCAAGCATTAATACACTCATAAGCTAAATCTGCTCCAAAATACCTAGAAAGCTGGTGACTAGTCACGGGCTTTCGGAAAACACCAACATCCACATCCTTAGCAGTTTAAGCATCCCCTAACTCTACCCCAAATCAGCTTAATCTGCGTTAAATGACCCAAGGAGCTTGTGCCTGTCACGTGCTCCTGGCAAAGGAATACCATCATAAAAATACTTACTACCCCAGAAGGTCCAGGCATCGCCCCACAGGGGCGACAGGGACAAGGTGAAATCCACCCTGGGAATTGCCTTAGTAGCACTTGCAACTATTTGGCACTCTCTCTTTGTGACAAATAGGCTGCTAGTGCCACTTAGCTAGTCCCTGGGTTAGTTCACCCCCTGCTGGCCGTCCTATCATGCTAAAACATACTAATAGCTGCCTTATCCTATCGTTCAATTATATTACTGCATTTACACACCATCTGTTTTATGCGTCTTTCATAAAAACTAACCAATGCGTTTTACTCCGCTTGTTGCCTATTAAAGGTTTTTGCCCAATTGCAGATAGCAACTCACTAAGTTTTATTTGTTCCTCGTTCCATTTAAAAATTAAAGTTCCATTGGGCTTTAAGACACGCATACACTCATTAAAACCCTGCTTAATGTCTTGCTTCCAATCCTCTCCCAACTTTCCATATTTCTTGGCCATCCAAGATTTTTCGCCTAATACTTTCAAATGTGGTGGGTCAAAAACCACCAAGTAAAAAGAGTTACTTTCAAATGGCATATTTCTAAAATCAGCAATAATATCAGGGTTAATTTCCAATATTCTGCCATCGCATAAAGTAGTGTTTAATCTTCTGTTGTCCATATAAATTGTGTCTTTGTTTTTTTTGTCAAACCAAAACATTTTACTACCGCAACACGCATCTAAAATCTTAGCCATAAAGCCCACTCCCTTGATTCTACTAGGTTTTTTAATTTGCTTGTGGCGCATTGTCTTATTACTGATTCATAAATTCCCTTGATTTATCTAGTACATCTACTTTTCCATTCTGTTCTGCCCACTCAATTAATTCATCTAGCACAACATGAGCTGGTTTTTGTCCATAATATACGGACACTACTGCTATAGCTTTTAAATCTCCAAATACTTCATTAAATTCAGCATGTCCATTGCTTGCATTCATTTTTTTTACTTCTTCATACAGCCCTTTTATCATTTCAACTGCTTTTTGCTCGACTCTGACCAAAAACTCTGTTGCAAAATAGCCTAAGTAATTTTCAAGAAATACAGCCTTAGCCCCACTGTCAGATACAAATTCATCACTTTTGCATGTCCACACCTTGCCTTCGTATTTTTCAGATTCTAGACATGTATGCATCACTACTTTGTCACCCTTTTTAAGCATAAATTTTCTCCCCCTTGGTTCGCATTACTATTCAAACTTCGGACTGTCTTGTTATTGCGTAGCAATTTCACACTTAACTATTGGGCTAATTAAGCTTGTTGAGGTATGAGGGAAAGGGCAAGTTTTCTTTTTACTTACCTTGCTTTTTTCGTAGTCCCAAACATCGTGCATCTGGCATTCTTCAAAATCATGCTCTTGCCCCATAAATTCTGAGCATTTAAGACAATATTCCTCTACTCGATTTCTAACAATGTTTTGCCCTATCTCACTAAAAGACTTAATCCCTTTGTATTTTTTAGGGTGTATATACTTCATCGCCAAACCTTCCTCTCCTTCGCATTCTAAAACTATACACATCAACTAAAATAGTCTTCCACTTCTGCCATGACTAATCATTCCATCCCTTTTCATTTGCTAACCGATTTAGATCAGCCTGAGCTTCAGTAAAAGCAAATCGCACTGGCAACTACTTAACACTCTTCCAGCCATCCTCACCACATTTTTCCGGCTTTTGATACCTAGCTCTGTATCCTCCACCTAAGGTCCCCATCACTCTATACCTCCAGCCACGCTCATCAGTATACGATTTAACAAACCTACAAGGCGCCTCATACTGCTTACCGTGTATAGCTGGACATACTACTAATTTTGGATTGTCATCAGCGTTTGGACACATACAACATCGGTACTCTAAGTACTCTGGCATATTCACTCCCCCATTGAATCACTTCATTTTCTAACAACCCTACCCAACAATACCCAACATACAAGACCTACAAACAGAACAACATCCACCTTTACTATAAAAGCTACTTAACAACTCCTCAGGCAGCTCTATCTCATAGCCAATAACCACAGTCTGTTTACCACAGCCAATACAACTAACTCTTATAACCATAGTTTCCAAACGACTCACCTCATCAAAAAAATAGTGGCTTACATATAACTACTTGACTTTAGTACATTTGTTCTGTTATCATTTTATTAAGTTTAAGTGTTTTGAAGTTGCCAAGAGTCCAGTCAAGGCAGCTTCTTTTTTTATGCCTGTATTTAAATTCACTCTTTTTACTCTGGCATAGTTAGCCTCTACATATAGGGTAATACCAGAGATTGCCGTTGGGACATCTAGTTCCTCATTCTCCAAAAGCTCAAATATCTCATTTATAACTTTTCTTAACTCCAACTCAGGCCTGTCCTGCGGTAATGCCTGTTCCATGGTTCCCATCCTCCTTTCGGATATTTTTCATTGATACAGGTACCAATATCCCATCATGCAAGAAACTCCAGCTAACAGATCCACAGTAAGGACAAACACTATGCTCATACTTAATGCTTACTACAAATACCTTCATGCAAAACAATTCACCACATTGGTAAACTGCCATTGGAAGTATGTTCTTCATCAAACCCCCTCCTACTTAAAGATAGAAAACAAAAAATCTTTCACTAAACCATTTGATAAATCTTGATATGATACTCAGCCTGACTATCAATTATCTCTAATAGCCAGGCCGAGATAATAGCTTCAAAATAATATTGGCTAAACTGCCAGAGGCCATCGACCAGATTCAACAGAGCTAGGCACCCTATTGTCACCAGACCGTCAGGAGGCACCTGACGCAACCTATTGGTTTCCCAAATCCATGAAGGTGGTCTATTGCAATACTGCTCAGAGCTTTGCACTCCTTCCCGCTCCCTCCATCGCTTCAGTTGCGAAATTCTAATATTCAGTTGGATTTAAAGCAGTGAAATCACCACCTGTAATTGATATGTTTTTATATCAAGCTTTTTAAAGCATGATATCATCTTAGCCCTGAAGGAAAATAGTGCCAATTAGTTGAATGTATTTAAGGTGCTTTTTTTTCGTCAAAGAAAAGCGTCCATGGAATATCCACTACTCGCCCTATTTTTTTTACAACTATAGAGTCTTCATATTTTTTTAGCTATTACTAAGAACATAAATGAATTATTGGAACTTTATAAAAATCAGCTAATATTAGTATTTGTTCGGCTTTTAACTTACATCTACCAGTTTCTATATAATGATATCCGGTGCTAGTTTTATACCCTAATACCTTCGCGATTTCTTTTTGAGTTAGATTAGCATTTTCTCTAAGCTCTTTAAGTTTCTTTAAATTAACTTTCATGGAATTCCAACTCCTCCTTCATTACCATAGTGGTAATGTGTTGAGTATATAATACATTACCATATCGGTAATTGTCAACTAAAAAATTACCTTTTTGGTAAATTAACTTGTCATATCTTTACAATATGGTAATCTGAAATTACCAAATCGGGAACTTAAGGATGATGATTAAATGGACCTTGGTGAAAAATTAAAAAACATTCGTGAATCGAAGGGATTTACTCAAATTCAGGCAGCTAAAGCGTTAGAAATAAGTAATGTTGTACTTAATAGATATGAAAAAAATGAACGCCGACCTGATGCTGAAATGCTTAAGAGAATTGCTGAGTTCTATAATATCTCTGTTGATTATATTTTAGGCTTAACATCAAATCCCAATGAGAGCTCGATTACCGACCTCGAAGAATTCATTAAAAATAATGATATAAAGTACTGCGGTGAGCCAGTAGATAAAGAAGATAAAGAAAATCTCCTTGATTTTATGAAACTGGCATTTAAGACAATTAAAAACAAAAAATGATTTTTTTCAGGAGTGTTGCATCATGCCACTTAAGATAAACGTTCCTTTTAGTGAAAAGGATAAGGCAAAGTCTATTGGTGCTAGATGGAATTCTCAACAGAAAACATGGTATATCCCTAATAACATTAAATGCTTTAAATTATTTCATAAATGGATGCCAATAATAGATTTTAATGTGATAATCAGAAACTATACTTACATATGTTTCAACAGTAGAAAGTGCTGGAAGTGTGGCAGCAAAACACCAGTAATTGCAATATCCGGGAAAATTTTTGACGTTAAAGATACTGATACCGACTGGGAAAGCTTTAAGCAGTTTGAGTTTTTCTACAATATAGAATATATTCCTGAGGAGTTATCTAATATCATATCTAAACATTTTCCATTTCTTAAAATAGGTTATTCTCAAACCTTAGGTTCAAGCTATTGGCTAAATCATTGTATTAAATGCAATGCTATTCAAGGAGACTATTATAATTTAGAAGAGTTTAATGCCCCTTTTCTTCCTACGGAAGAAATAGAAGCTATTAAGATTACTTTAATTAGAGTTAATTTAACCTTCGATGTTCCATTGAAATGCACTGTTGCTATAACTTGTTATGATGATGATTTTAACTTGATAGAACGCTTTGCTAAAAAAACAACTATTGATCAATATGTTCACAATCAATCTAAAAACTAGTCTTTAAGACAAAAATCATAATCTCTGCTACCAGTAAATAACTCATCATAAAACATTCTAAAAGCAAAGAAGCTACTACCTATGTCGAATATAGGTAGTAGCTTCTATGTGACTATTAAAAATTATTTAGCAAGTTTTAGCTGGGTGATATCATAGTGGTTTTTAAACTGTATTATAAGAAGTAATTACTTATGCTCTGCGTCTTAGTGTTCTTATT
This sequence comes from uncultured Clostridia bacterium, assembly GCA_964454195.1. Lineage (GTDB taxonomy): Bacteria > Bacillota > Desulfitisporia > Desulfitisporales > JAWSUQ01 > CAYVRD01. The sequence goes on along the minus strand of CAYVRD010000032.1, from coordinate 8,772 downwards.
GATACATCATGTTCGCCAATTATTTCAAAGAAGGACTTTTGATCATCTCGGATTTCTTTAACAATACCTTCAAGATTTGCTACACGATGATTTAGGTTGTCCATCTCTGCCTTATGAACGTCTGTTTTATGTTCTAATGCACGAAGTATAGCAGTATTTTCTTCTAGCTGCCCTTTGATATTATTAACTTCTAATTTAAGTTCAGCCTGTCCATCTTCCAGCTTAGTCAACTTTTGCAAAATTAATTTTAGCACTTCTTTTTCTTCGGACATTAAATTTCACCTCACAACATTCAATTATAAGAACCACATTACTTATGCTCTGCGTCTTAGTGTTCTTATTGATACGTCATGTTCACCAATTATTTCAAAGAAGGACTTTTGATCATCTCGGATTTCTTTAACAATGCCTTCAAGATTGTCCATCTCTGCCTTATGAACGTCTGTTTTATGTTCTAATGCACGAAGTATAGCAGTGTTTTCTTCTAACTGTCCTTTGATGATATTAACTTCTAATTTAAGTTCAGCCTGTCCTTCTTCCAGGTTAGCCTGCCCTTCTTCCAGCTTAGTCAGCTTTTGCAAAATTAATTTCAACACTTCTTTTTCTTCGGACATTAAATATCACCTCAAACTTTCAATTATTTTTTTTACCCCGGATAGTTTTATACGCCAATTTCATGAAGTCTAGAAGGTCTTCCTTATCTTCTTTGTCCACTGGCTCACCACAAAATTTTATATTATGGTTTTTTATAAATTCTTCTAGGTCAGCATCGGAAAGATTTTCTGAACCATCCTTAGGGTTATCGGTGCGTCCAAGAAGGTAGTCTACTGAACAGTTAAAATAATCAGCTAAGAACTTTATAGTATCTGTATCTGGATCACGTCTGTTTTGTTCGTACATTCCTATTGCACTTGGGGATATATTTAACAAGTTTGCTAAATCCTGTTGAGTCATACTATTTTTATTTCTTAATAATTTCAATCTTTCACCAAACATTTTCCCACCTCCAAATAATTCTAACACAATATGTGTAAAGGGAAAATAAATAACACAAAAAGTGTAGAAAATAATTGACTCTACACAAATAGTGTAGTAAAATTAGCTCACTAACCTTTAATAAAATGGAAGAGGGATTAAATATGGGAGCAAATAAAAAACTAATTGATTTTCGTAAATCAATAGGAAAAACACAAGACGAAATGGCAGAAATCTTAAGAATTTCTACATCATATTATATGAAAATAGAAAATGGTCAAAGGAACCCAAGTTATAACTTTATTAAGCAAATGAAAAACATGTTTAATCTGGATATAAACGAAATTTTTTTTAAAAAATAATTACACGAAGAGTGTAGATGGAAGAACAGAGCCAGTTTTATTACATTCTACTAACTGGCACTAATTTCCTGTTAAAACGTTTAATGTAGAACTTTTAGTTTGGGAGAGTTTTTAAAGTGAGAAGATTAAAGTTTCGGGCATGGGACAGCCGTATATACAAAATGATTAGTGCCTGCCATTTAACAAGTCTCTCAACAGAAAAATAGATACAAATAGTAAGAGTAACAAATGGCAATGAATACTATGCTATTGATGAAGGAATTGTCCTAATGCAATTCACTGTTTACTATTAAAACATATCAATTACCGGTGGTGATTTCACTGCTTTAGCAATGCTTGAGACTTATAAACCACCAACTTATCTTTTGAAATAATTATTTCAGTTTTATAAAGTCTTTTAGTCATAATTTATGACTAAAAATATAAGTTCTTTTGCGGATGAAAGCAGTTAGTGTCATGGTGAGTTGTACGGATATCAGACTCTTGTTAGTTTGCTGATAACAATCTACTTACCTGGCACTAAGTAAAAATCATATATTAGCCGCAATAGAACTAAACCAGTTCTTTGACAACCTAATCCCAAGAAGACCGCTGGGGCGCAGAGAATGAGTCTTCGGGGACGCTATTGTAAGGTTGGGGCCTACGCCGGTGTACCTGACCAATCTGATTTTTAATGATTGCTAACACGTCAAATTAAAGCATGGAGGAGGGTAGGAGAGTGCTTAATGGCCTGTGTAGTGGAAAAAATCACTTGGTTCGGGGAACCACTCCTTTCCCAGATGGAGCAGGTGCGTAAACAAGTTGGGATACTTCTCTTTAGCGTGTCTAAAGGGTTCCGTTGGTATCTCGCCGGGCTGCGACAAGCAAACCTGATCTTATATTTTATAGAAAAGTCTAGCCGAAAACCCCTCCTGCCCTCTTATCATTTTTAGCATGATTCTAGGACTTTAAAGAATAATCCTTGGGCTAATTTGACATATTTTGTCGAAAGCTGTTGTAAGATTTCTTGAATTTACTCATCCATTTAATCATCTTATTAGTCTTCTTCCCCTCTAACTCTGGTAACAATGGCCGCAAGACATTTTTTATTGACTCCTCAGTTTCTTGACTTACATTAAAAGGATTATGAATACCAGGTACTTGATAAACTACTTTAAATACCTTGCCTAACTCTTTAAACAAGCTCCGCTCAATTTCCCCAGTTACCACCAAGCTAATATCCTGCAGTATTCCACTGAGCTGCTGGTGCCCAGTTAACAGAGAAAAATCCCCCAGCTTTAATACACTGGGGGACATTACTAATACCGCTAAACCTTTCATATTGATAGCCAACTGCAAGTGATAAAGAAGGGGATGCTCCACTACTTGGTTACAATAGTCCTGACTGCTAGCCTTACGAAAGTCAGGCTCAAAGATACATCCCATATCTGCCAAGATAAAATCCCCACTATTTCTGTCCAACAACTGGTTCATATCCTTTAGCTGGTTCAGCCAAATTGAATAGTGGTCGCTCTGGCCTAATAGTTCTATATTCTCTGGCCATTCCTCCAAAGCATAAAAAGCTGGCCTTCTAGCCAGCTCTACGCAAGTAACTTTTTTACCCATATTAGCCAAAACGCTTGCCATAGCTAAAGTAATAGTAGATGCACCAGCTCCTGGTGAGACAGATCCCACTACAACATAGCCGGTTCCGATCAGTTTCTGCTGAACAATAGTCTCCCTTATTTCCTGGATAGAGGACTCTTTAGAGATTACACCCCTTGCCTTTGCCCCTAAAGGCAACTCAAGCTCAGCAGTACCAATCCACCGAGCCACATCACCATAATTCGCAGGCTTAGACCTCAATGTTTTATACAGTGTTTCTATAAGCTCATCCATGTTCTCCTGACCGTCTCTATCCAATGCTGGAGCTAAAATATCATATATACCGGTATTTATAATACTAGTTACCAGCTGATCACCTGGTTCACGATTAGCTGCCAAGATGATAACCCGTGTCTCCGCTCTAGCCATACGGAATTTTTTAAACGCCCTTAAAAAGGCTCCTTCATTTTTAAACACATTTACATCTATAATCATGTAAGCCAAAACAACTTGCTCTGCTGCCCCTATTGCCTTATAAGTTTCTTCAGGCCCCAATACACCTAGCTTTTCGTAAACTATTTGCATTTCTAATTCTTCTGCCATACCTAAAATATCTCGATATATTTCATTGCCTACAATGATACCTAACATGCTAAGTCCCCCTTTTATTATTGAATGCCTGGAAAATACCCCAAAGGATTAACCACGTTGTTGTTGTAATGAATTTCAAAATGTAGATGTACCCCAGTCCCAATACCAGACGCACCCATAGTTCCAATTAGATCTCCTTTTTTCACCTGCTGCCCAGAGCGGACATTTCTAGAGTGAAGATGTAAATAACGAGTTTTCACTTGATTTCCATGGTGAATCTCAATAAAGTTTCCTGCTTTTATTCCATATTTACTTACAAATACAACTCCATCATCCATAGCCCATACAGGATCGCCAGCTACTCCAGCACGCATGGCTCCGATATCAACTCCTTTATGAAAGGTAGACGCACCAGATACAGGTGATTTTCTAGGCCCAAAGGGGCTAGTTATCTTTGTAGATGGAGTAGGCCAAATCCACCCATATGCTCCCTCTATCTCAGGCTCATAATCACCTGATGCATAAACTAGGTCTTGAGACATTTCTATCATAAATAAAATATCTTCAACTTCATGCTCCTTTATATACCTCAAAGATACTAATTCTTCTAATACTTCTTGTACAGTTTTCTTATGAAAATATCTATAGATATGAGTTTCAAATCTTCCTAAGCTGCCTTCAGACCCTGGAATATAAATTATCTCAACCTTTATTTCATCGTAAATAAACAAATCAGCTATTTTCTTAATTTTTTCCTTAGTCGCTTTACTAAAATCTTGCTGATGAATTATAGCATCTATAGATAACAGATATACTAAATCAACTGTTACACCCTCACCTATCTCTTGTCCCGTATTATATCTTCTCATTATATCTATTTTATGTTGCAGTTCTTTACCTTCTAGCAATTCTTTATACACAAGCTTTTTAGTACGAGTTTCTAATTCAATCTGCTCAACAACAGGCTTATATAGGTTTAACATTTCATCATAATCAACCATAGGAGTAGAAGTTAGTACTCCTAACATTAATGCAGGTAGAAGTATTAATGCTACCAAAAAAACAACTGGAAGTAGGATAATTAGTATTATCCACTTCCAGTTTTCTTCATTACTTAGAAGGTAAAATAGCGCTTTTCTAGCTATTATACTAGGAGGCACAGCCATCTTATCTACCTCCCGCTTGGCCAATTAGCTCTTTCTCGTAGTCAAACAACTCTATATTCATTTGTAGTCTTCTGTTGCCGGCAATAAAAAGAGCACTACCTCGCTCTCCCTTCTCCAAGGTTTGAACTTCCTTTTCAGAAAGAGTCATGAGCTTAGTCAGTGCTTCAATATCCTTATCTCCCTGCCCCATGATAATCTTATAGACAGGGTTATCCACCAGTGCTTGACCATAGCGCCGCACAGCCGGATCTAAAAAGTCTACCAGGTTGTGAGTGATTGTAGCCAATCCCCCTTCATACTTCCGAATCCTCTTCGACGTGTTTCGCAAAAATGCCAACGCCTGGGGTGTCTCTGGGTCAGCCAATAGATATGCTTCATCCACTACCAGCAGAACCTTCTGGGAGCGATCCTTAGATACCTCCCCCCAGCTCCAGGAGAGAATGTTGAAAAATTGCGCCCTGCGAATCTCTTCATCCCCTTCTAAAAGCCTATGAATATCCAACACCACAATATCCCTATCAGCTTGAATAGTTGTCTCTCCCGCCCATAGGGCTGCATCAGCTCCAACGGCAGCTGAGCGAATTCGCAAAGCCAGTTCCCTCCACTCCGGCTCCTTGGTCATATCTTGTTTTTCTATCCAATCATACAAATCCTTTACCGTTGGCCATTGGCTAGCATTTAGTTCCTCCGGCTTAGTGTCCCAACCAATACCAAACTCCTGATATACTTTCTCTAAGGCAATCTCCAGCATAGCCATCTGAATTTTACTTACATCCTTAAGATACATCCGAAAAAATGTCCGCATTGTCTGGAAGTGAAGTGCTAACGGCCCCCGCTGTACTATTTCCTCAGGATATAATCTACTATCATCATTCTCATCTTCATCATCCATAGGCACTTCTCTAGCCTGCAAGGGATTAATTCTCCCCTTAAGACCACCTCCGCAGTCAACCCAGTTGCCATTTAAATTATGGCACAGCTCTTTATACTCCCGCTCTGGATCTATGATGATAATTTTAGTGCCCTTTTTATATTCATCCAAAATAATCTTTTTCACTGTCGCTGACTTTCCTACACCAGGTCTACCCATAACTAAGATGTTAGAGTTAGTACGGTCTCCCTGACGTAACCAAAAGTCAATTAAAACAATACCGCCACCCTTGTCTCTGCCCAGTAAAACCCCATCCCCATCGTTTAATCCTGAGTAAACAAAAGGAAATGAGGCTGCTAAGGTCTCTGTAGTCATATTCCTGGCACCCAAGTCCCTAATTTCCTGAGCCAGTGTACCCCATGGACCGGCACTTAACAAACCTTCCTGTTGACTAAAGGTAGGAATACGCCCCCGCATCCCCATGCCACCTAACCTACTCTCCACACGTTTAACCCTCTTCTTCAGAGTATCCTCATCAGGTGCAGTAATTAATAACACTACTGTTACATCTACTACCCGCTGCTGTTCATCGTCAATCTTCTTAAGCATCTGTTCAGCACTCTTGTATTTTTTTCTTGCTTGCTCTTTTTCAAAGTCACTGCCGTTAATTTCTTTACTTTTATAAACCCCCATGGATATTTTTATAGATTCCAGCAAATCAAAGGCATCTTTAGGTTCAACATGAATTGATGCTGTCACACCTTCCATGGTCACCACATTAGATAGCCAGCCTACACCAGCTGATGATGGATAGTGGGTTATTACCATCGCTACTTGATACTGAGCTCCCATTACAATCCTTTTAGCTTCAAAAGCAAGGGCTGAAGGGGTAAGCACATCTATCAAAGTAGTTAGCTTTTGCTGTGGTTTTCTAGTTTTTTGCCCTTTATTCTTAAAAAGTATAGCCATAACTAATCCTTGCCTCCTTGATAAAATACTGGTAACTCCAAATTTCCCGTTGGCATTTGCTCTACACTAGCTTGAGCTGGATGAGTAAATATAAAGTTCATCTCCCGCAGCTCTTGATCGCTGCATACATGAGAAACTAATCCAATATCCGTTAAAGCACCAGCCAAATCTGTTGCTTTTTGAATAACTATATCTTCTGCATGACCCTCTGCTCTTTCAGGTATAACCACATAAAAATATCTTTCTAAAGCCTCTCCGCTCGTTGCTTTATATGCAGCTGCTTGGATAGAGCCAGTATATAGCTTACGGCGGATATAATCAGTTTCCACTTGCTTAAGTTGCTCTTGTCTAGCAATATAGCCATTTAAATCTACAGGCCTGGCGGCAGAAAAAGGCTGATAGGCATACTCCAATCCATTTAACACCTCATACAACATCTGAATTTTTGCCTTTTGCTCTCTTTCAGACAGTAAGTGGATATTTATTGGCCCTACTCTAACCGCAGCCACTAACATCTTATTTTTTAGATAGACCACCTTATCTGTAATGTCTTCAACAGGCATCCACTGCTGGGCTGTTTTCTCTTTTCGTAATCTCTGTTCTTCTTCAGCATTTATTTTATTTTTTCCTAATAATTTTTGAATCATCTAAGCCACCTCCTGAGCAAAATACATATCGGAATCGATTTTGTTGTTGTTGATACCGTTTTTGCCTTCTAAAAAAGCTAAAAGGCGAAAAGCCAGTCCGAGGATTCTGCACCGAACCCAAAAACATCACAGAAGTAATAATTACTCCAGGTAGAAATCTAACTATAAAAGACTGGTTAAGAAATCCAATTAGAAAATATAGTATTCCTCCCACCATAATTCCACCTACAGTAAGACCCAGCTCTATCCAACCAAACCCTGGAAAGAACTCAAATCTTGATTTCACATTACTAGGTATTAAATAGTCTTTCATGCATTTACCCCCTTAGCATTTTTCTCATGAGCATTAAGCTACCCATTTGCTGTGCTGCTCCCCCAGCTACTCGACCTATTCCTGTAGCATCTATATACCTTTGTAATATCTTAGGGCTTTTAATTGTTACCACTAAAAAGCCCACAAAAAACACTACTGCAAGCAAATCAACACCACCCCAGCTCTGAACTAATACATAAAAAGACAGCTTGAACATTAGAATTTGTATCCCTTGGGAGAGGGTTATCGTTAATAAATGTCTCCACCAGGTGCCAAATAAGTCTGAATTAACTCCCACAGCCATAAGTGGACCGGAAATTGCTATAACAGCCCATTCAGCAGCCCGAACTGCCATTTGAAACAGAGCTATAATGGCAACAACACTACCTGCCATTATTATCATAACTACAATAATCATAAAGCGAGTTAGCTGATAGGACATGCTTGCATCCTGTAGAAGAGCAGTTAATTTATTAATCTCTGCAAAATCTCCTCCCATCCCTGGTAGATTGTAAATATCTCCAATCAGTGCCACATTAAGCTGAAACATTAGCCCTAAAATAAAAGGCACCCCTAGAATCAATACTACTGACGTTCCAACCCGAATTAACATCTCTCCCGGGTCTGGTGAAGGGTCACCGGACACCCTTAGCTGATATATTACCAAGGCATCAAAGGCAACCTTTACCGCCAGTAAAGTTAAAGCTACACCCATGGAATAATACATGGCATTTTTTACAATAGCTATATCTGTAACCCTAAAGGTAAGCTGATGAATATATCCTATAATCGTTACCATAAAATCCACTGTACCTTCTGCTAAGGAAATTAGGATATTCATAAATACACTCATCACAGCTTCCTCCAGCCGTTCTCTCCAACCCATATCTTCACTTCCTTTATTAGAAAATAAGGCTGCCCAATATAAATGAGCAGCCATTGCTAAGTACTATAAAAACATATTAAAAGTTTTGTGTTCCACCACCAAAAGCAGCAGCAATAGCCATTACAATTCCTAGGCCAATAAAAGCAATAGCAGTTGATTTTAAAACATCTTTTATCTTACGATCTCTTTCTGCCATTTCTCCTGCGTCTCCATCAGCTAATTTTTTCTGTAGTGCATGCCACGCTATCATCATTCCTCCAGCCGTTGGCACTATGGCCAAAATCCACATTCTCACATTGTTTAATAAGTTAACTACATTACCTACAAAATCAGGCATTATTAATTCCCCCTTATTAGAATATTGTTTCTTCCTCTTCAGATATTTCTTGGTTACTGTTATTTTGCAAT
>CAYVRD010000031.1:9427-22890 GCA_964454195.1 uncultured Clostridia bacterium | reverse complement strand
TCTCTGTAAAAGGTGGTCTTTTTTCAGGAGTAGCAATTTCTGGTGGCGGAGGGACTTCTCTATATATAATTGTTTCACCAATAAGCGGCGTGTGGGTATAATGCTTACCATTTTTGTCAAATACAATAGCTTGTCCTATAAATTTTTGAATATATTGCTCCACATTGTTCATCACACTTCTAGGAACAAGAAACTGAAAAGTAGCCTCTTGAGTAGTAAAACTCCCCGACTTAGTTTCTCGTCTATCCCAGCTATCCTGCTCCATTCTCGCTGTAAATACCCAGTGAGATATATCTTCTTGAGGTAAACCCACAACTGTACCCCTAACCCTTACTTGTACTGGAATATCACTATTATTAAATTGAACTCTGTCTGGATTTGTAAATATTTCTCCAATAACATAAATATCCATTGGTTTATATACAAACTCTATTTCTCTTTCAGTAGTACGTGCGTATCCATCAGTGAGCACTAAGGTTAAAGTATTTCTGTCATTTCCATTCTCATTTGCTTTTACTCTTGTTAAAAAGCTTGCAGGTAAGTCTTTAACTAAGACTGTGCTCTGCAAGCGAATTTCATATGTATTCGTATTTCTTGTACCTGGAACTACCCATCCTTGATTGGTCCCTCTTTGACCATTTAGATAAATAACTGCACTCATATTTTTGTCATAAACTCCATAGGTAGATAAGTCGAATACTAGACTAGATTGCTCTGTCATTTCTCCACCAGTGTTAAGCTGAAACCTATGCACTACTGGCCAACTGGTGATCTGAGATACATTCCTTGTAATAGCCTTATTAAAATTAAATCTATTAAGCTGACCAGAGGCAAAAAAGCCCCACTCTTGATTAGTGTGATTTCTTAGAGCTATAGGTGGCGTTCCTCCACCACCGCTAGAGTTTCTGATTTCAGCTAGGTTTACCCATTGGGTAGTGCCGAATAAAGGGTCGATAACCCTATATCTAGCATTAACATACCTAGGCAGTTGAGAGCTACTCACTAGATGCCATACATGGTCAGGATTACCGTTAAAATAAGTAGCCCAGTGTTTAACAACGCTTTCCTGTAAAGGCACTAATAGATACCCTCTATCACCTGACACAATCCCTTTTGGGTGGTTGTAAATATTAAAGCCCATTAGGTCGATAATAGGGCTAGTTTGATTAACTCCAGGGGTAACATTAACTGTCTGATGTTCAGTCTTGACTATTACAGCAGTTTCGCTATCTTGAGAAAGCCCCGCTGCCGATAAGTCGCCTTCAACTGTTATAGTAGCGTCACCATAATTAAATCCGTTAAAAGTAGGGCCAGGAGAGGCATATACTATGCCTCCTAGTCCCAAAACCATAACTAAGAACAAGGCTAAAAACCTAATCCTCATATTTATTTACCTCCATTTACTAATAACTGTGAATCCTCTCTGTGACAAGCCCTGGTATTCTTAAATGGCTACCACCATAAAAACCACCTACTATATCGTTGTAAATTACAATCCTTAATACTCCAAGTTGGTCACCAGAAATATCTGCACTAAAATGCTGTCCTGCCTTCTCAAAGAAAAGAATACTGTATCTCTCTCCAAAGCTATTGATACCCGTGTAAGCAAGGTTGTAATAATACTTATTGCTTGGTAACGGTGGCAAATAACCTTTAAGAATCCCATCCTTAAGGGTAACAGTAGCAATAACCTTATCCTCTAGTGCATAATGCTCTGCAATACTCATAACCCCTTCAGGAGTCTTAGGTAATTCTTTTTTAGGTGGCTCTGGCTTAACCTCTGGTATCTTAACCACTTCTCTCTTACTTTCATCACGCATTTTTGTAAGCATTACACTAGCTTCAGCTCTAGTGGCGTTTCTGTTGGCGCCGAATGTTCCATCAGGGAAACCGCCGATAATTCCTAACTCATACGCTCTTTTTACATATCCTTTGACATTAGTAGGAATTTGGGCATCATCATGGAAAGCTGTAGCTCCACTAGACGGTTGCTCATTTATAGCCCTCACAATCATTCTAGCCATCTCTCCCCTAGTGATAGGTCTAGTATAGTCTGTAAACTCACCAGGGACGATTATACCCTTGTCTGTGGCTGTATAAACAGCACCCTCATACCAAACTCCATCTGTACGCTGAATAGGAATATTTTGCGTTCTAAGGACTAGTACAGTAAACTGAGATACACTTGTAGGCTCATTGGGTCTAAAGGTGCCGTCGGGAAAACCAGTGAAAATCTCATCTTTAACCAACTCCATAACAAAGCTTTCACTCCAATGACCTTTTAAATCTAAAAAAGAATCACTTGCCATAGCCATTCCTGAAAACGCTAAAATAACTAGTAAACTAGTGAGTAATAATACTCTTTTCATCATAATTCACTCTCCCTTTCTGTTAAATCGATCTTAAAGTAACTTGAAATTAAGCCGCCACCCACCCCTAGGAGGGTTGCCTTCTTGCTGCCGATTAAGCGTGCCTGTAGAGGCTCCATGTCAAAGCTGGCGTTAGCCACCCTTTAGGGCTTGGCTTTTACATGGAGAGACAGGTATGCTAGGCTGTTTGCCAGAAGGCACCCGGTCATGCATAGGCGGCTACCTAAAAAGAAAGAGCAGGTTTAGCTCAAGCTTTGCTACACTCATTAGCTAAATCTGCTCTTAATCTTTAAGAAAGCCGGTGATTCATCACGGGCTTTCGTCAACATCTCTTTACCTAATTTTTTAAAGCTATCACCCCTTTTCTTTGAATTCTTAATTAATGCTTTTCTATTTTGAAACTTCAATGAAATGGATGTTTTCCTCTACTTTTCCTATACGTATATATTGATAGTCTAAACGTTTATTTAATTTGTCAAGATCACTTTTTGTAGCGAGCTGGGATATATCCTCAGAGTTTTTAACAACTTGATCTTTAATTATTTCCTGCCCTCGTAGAAGCTCCTTTTGGCCTTCTATTAGTCCTTTAACATCAACTTGCAGGCATGTAACTTCACTTTTTAAAGACTCTTGGCCTTCATGGAGGTTTCTTATATCACCTTTCAGCAACTCCTGACCATCTTTAAGGCTTAAAATATCGCTTTGCATAATTTCGATTTTTTCCTCAAAGCTGGTCATTTTCTGTAATAGCAGCTGTAGAATTTCTTTATCTGTCATTTTAATTTTCCCCCTTCTTCTGTAGTCCGTGAATTACCTCTAGTAATGGTATCGCAAACAAATTTATTGATTTTTTTATATATCTTTGGTTATAATATAGTTGAAAACAGTAATAATTTACTGTTTGACAGAGTATGTTGTAAGTAGGGTGATGCAGCCCTTTAAAGTGCACATAGGGATAAGTTATTTAAGAGAACGACGGCTGCCGGGCCGTCTTTCTCTGTATATGAGCCTTTTTAGCCAGTCTGATAACAGGATTCCACCTGCACTTCCTAGCATAGTCAGCAAAACATACACAAAACCCATGCCCATAGGCATCAACCTCCTTTCGCCAGAGTGAACTCATAACATAACCGTGCACTTATGTTATGGGCTACATCACCCGATAGCCAGCGAAAGGAGATAGACTGCAGAAATATACATTTCTTACTTACGAGAAAATTATACCATAGGATCAGTACTTGTCCAACCGCAAAGAAAGAGCACAAGAAAGAGCAGTTTTAGCTCAAGCTTTGCTACACTCATTAGCTAAATCTGCTCTTAAGCTTTAAGAAAGCGGGTGATTCATCACGGGCTTTCGGCACCATAGTACTTTTTCAAGATCACCTCTTTTCTATCTGTTGTTGTAGAAATATTTAGTAGGGTGATGCAGCCCTAGAGTTAGCTAGATACTATTTAAGAGATCGACGACCGTTGCGGGGTCGTCTTTCTCTTTTAACCAGCCAGATTATGAGTCATAACCTCCCAGATAGAATAGAAAAAGCACTCCCAGTAATCTTGAAAGTGCACTAAATCATAAAAGCCCGGTGGATTTTTAGGAGGAACAGTTGTAATTTCTACTATTGTAACATCCTCTTCATTTACATTTAGAACCATTACAGGCCTAAGTTTGTATGGCCCTTTATCTCCGGAATAATTAATTTTGGTGACAAAAATGTCACCAGGTAATATAACCATATTTGTCCCTTATTTCCCCTTGTATTTATCAATTTCATACCATTCTCTATGTCTAGGGTTATCCGGATCTAACTCTATTACCTTATTTTTAGTTGGTAGTTTAGATGCCTTTTGACTTATGAAGTCTAATTTATTCTTTAAGTCGGAACGTTTCTTTTGTAACACTGAGGACATTTTCTCTTCCCCCTTTTTACTTTTTTTCTATTCCCCTCATCCATATTATATCACCCCTAAGCATACTACTCAATATATCTAGTAAATAGTATGTCCAATTAGGCAATTTTAGAAGTTTTTTTATTCCCTACCCCGCCACTCATGGAAGCTAATCCTTTGACTGTCTGGATATATATCCAACACCCGATAGCGTGGTCTTCCAGTGTTTATCTTAACCACTACTGTAGGATGAGCTATCACTTGAGTAAAAAGCACTCTACCCTCATAAAGATATTCATACAAAAATGGTATATTAGAATCAATAAACTCAATCCTATAGTTAACTCGCTCTTGAGCATAACCACCTCTAATAGGCAAAACAGAACCTTCATACACATTATCTTGAACCCAAGCTCCAGGCTGACTTTCCATTCTCACTGGCAATTGCCTTTCCAGTATGTAATGAGCTGACTTTAACCCATCCTCTGGATACCCAGTACCTCCATCCCTAAGAAATTTTTTATTACCTAAACTATATTCCTCAAAGTCATAATATTGGGCTGCAGCTGCAGCCATCTCACCGGCTACATATTTAAGCTCAAAAAGGTGTCTCTGATGAGCGTTATAGTCCTGGGTATTTATGAGAGCAAAAACATTTAGCATGACAGTCATAGCAATTAGAAGATAATAGCCCATCACATATCAGGCAACCTTTCACTCCCCACAACTCCCTCCACCACATAATACATCTGGTTTTCCTCCCCTGACAGCCCCCAAAACTGATGCATAGCAATAATGCGTTCAATCGGGATAGCTACTTTGTAGTAGATAAACTCTGTTTGGTTAAATCTATCAGTTCTATATCTCATATCAGTTGTTACCTCAACAACGATTTCACTTTCAGGTATTTTAAGATAATCTCTTAGATCTCGAATCATAGCATCGGTGATTGATTCACTAAAACGCCCTTCAATTCTAGCCTTTTGACTGTATCCATGCACGATATTATCTGTACTGGCCATTTTATAATGATTAATACGCTCTACTCCAGCTTGTAGCGGAAAAAAAAGTAGAAGCATAATACTTAGTGCAAAAGCAATAAATTTGGTCACAAAAATCTCCTCCCATTGTGACCAAAGACTCCAGAGGCTATCCCTGGAGTTTGGTCTTTTCAACTTCATTTAAGCTATTCTGCTCCACTTGTAGTAGACTCAAATTCCTTCATTTGCTGAACCTGGGCCTTAATAACATTTTCAGTACTCTTTTTAATTGAGTCCTCGTTATTGCCAACAAATAGTATGCCTAAAGCTAAAACTGCAGCTAACAATAATGCCTGTGCAATATATTTATCCATGAGCTCACCCCCTTTCTAGAATAAGTACTTCATGCTTTCCACTGTTTCAATATAAAAAACAACCACGATAAAATTAGTCATTACTACCAGAGCTGATGTAAAAACACCAGTAAATATAAAATTAGTACGGGTCTCATTAATCTGCATCTTCTTAGTCTCTCGTTCCCGCCTAATACTTTCTTGGAAATATACTATCTGTTCAACAAAATCGTCCGGCTTTAAGTCATCAAGCTTTTTTAAAACCGCTGCAAAATTTCTAGCCTCTAAAGTTCCAACCGCCTCTTCAAAATATCTACATGCATCATTTTTTCTCCCTTGAGAATACAAGGCTACCATCTTTTCAAATATTGGGCGTAAAACTCGGGTAGACTTTTGGAGCTGATTCAGCACAAACATCACACCAGGCGGATCATCCTTTTTCATTATTGCTAAATTCTTTAACTGAGACATAGCACGAACAATTTCTATGTTCATAGCCTCCCTCTGTCTTGTCATAAAAAAGTTTACAAGCCTCTGATAGGGAAGTGTGATACCTAAAAAACTTGACTTAGGAGAACTTAGCAGATAGCCAATTGCTAAAAACAACAATGAAGTATTAGCTATATCACCCCTCTCCAGTCCATTAGCAAGAAGTACTATAAATAAAAATAAAAAGAAGATATATCGGAACAACTTATACTTCTGCAGCAGCTGCTGCTCTTTTGTTTCAAACTGATTTCCAAAAAATTTGTTCTTTAGGCTCTTGACAGAAAACCGATTCCTCCGATGCTCTCCAAATATGCCAGCTCGCAAGAAAAAACTCCCTGCTAAAGCTAGACATATTAATATCCAGCCAACATATAAGTTTTGATAGCTCATTCCTGCCCCCCTTAAAAATCATTTTTAGGCCTTCTGGCTATTCGGTAAACAATCCAGCTACCTATCATTGCTAAAATACTCATAGTAAAAAAAGTAAGCCCCAGCTGGTGCTGGAACTGATAGGCAACATACTTCTCGAAAGTAAACCCAAAAAATTGGAACATAGACCATGTACTGAATAGAAAAAAGCCCGGTGTAACATACCGGACCATATTAAAGCTCTCATTATTCATTTGTCGATTTTTTTCTTGAATGTTTTTTAGATCCTTTAACTCAGCTAATACATCTTCCAGAGCAGGTGTTATATCATCACCATAATGAATAGCTATGAACATGCTGTTAGAAATATTTTGGCTCCATTGAGTATCAATAGCCCAGTTAAACTCTTGCAAAATGTTTTCCAGCTCTTTAGTACCGCGAAATTTCTTAATCTGAAGACTTAGTCTGTATAGAGCTTTTTGAGTATAGGGTGCTCCAGTTAAATTTTTAGCTGTATCATCTATAGCTGCAATCATATTACGATGATTTACTTTGTAGCTATCAATTAGCTCAGTCACCAACTCTTGAGCTTCGTAGCTGCTTTCTAAACGGATATCATGAAGTCTTAGCCGCAAGAACAGATATGGTATACTAGCCAAAGCTGAAGCTATGATTAAAGCTATTACTGGCCCCACAGAACTAAAAAGCATTACTAAAACTATTAAGACTATCATTCCAGTCATTGCATAATAAAAAGGCAAAAGCCCAGACTTATTAAAGGTTACCGCTAACAGTTTACTTAAATGCTCATCTATAGGATTAGCTTTCCTATTCTGAAAAATAGCTTGCCACTGGCGTCTTCTTTGTAATGCCGGTTGAAACATTGGCCACACCAGGAGCAGCATGCCTACTGTAGCAACACTATAAAGACCTAAATAAAATAACCTTTCTAACCAAAAGCCATCAAGCATTTTGACCTCCCCCCCACTTATCCTTTATTAAACGATTAGCAGTAGGGTAAAATACTGTTGTCCCCTGGATAGGAGCTTTTTCAGCTAATCTTTGTAACTCATTTTGAAATACTTTTAAGCTCTCCTCGACCGACTCCTCATAAGCAATTTTAATTTTATCCTCACCAAGGTGATAAGCATAATTCCAACAATTTTCCTTAAAATCATACCGCAATATCTGATGAACAGAGATAGTCATAGACATAGAATCAAATCGCATTTCATATATAGCTTTTAATCTTTTCTGAGATTTATCTTTAAGCTGTGTAAACTCATACAAATAATCATAGGCTCTGGCAACATTGATAGTTGTAGCCCATACATCACCACCAAACTCCTCCACCAGGTCAATAGCTACATCATGACAGAAGTTTATTGGATCGCTGGTATGATAATTGCTTTTACTACGCCTTGTGCCTATTTTAGTAATATCCAACATAATCTTTGAAGCCGGTGCATCCCTGGCCTCTCCCATGATCACATAATCTCCATCACACCTCTTAATATACTTGATAATCCGCTTTAACTTTCTGCCATCAGCCACAAACTGAATGATAGGTGCCTCTGGGTTCTGTAAATGCTGGGGAATCTCTGGATCAGTTTCCACTTGCACACCTTCTAGCTGTTTATCCTCGTAGGATTGCCAGGTAGATAGAAAGGTTGTCTTGCCACTTTTAACAGGTCCGATAAAGCATACATTATAGCCAATCTTAATTTTTGCCTTTAGCATAGGTACTATTTCCCGGGGAATTGTCCCCCGCTCCACCTGCTCCTCAAAGGTCAATTGATCTACAATATATTTTCTAAAAATTATCACCGGCTCTTTGACAATCTTCTCCGTCAGGATAGTAATTCTGGTACCATCCAGCATATACACTTCAGCTGCTCCCTCATCCATCCTCAGCTCCGGTGTGGGCAACAGTAACGCTCTCATTAACTGGTCTAATCTGTTTCGGGAAATGCGCTGATCCTGCAGTTGCAGTACTCCAGTGTCTGGACAAGCATAATATATACGCTCCCCAATAATTTTAGCTGACTGACTGGTAGGCATAGCATTTTTCCAGCGTGTAATCCCAGCCAAACCCCAATTTTCATGGAATATAGCCTCGATTAAATTACTATACCACTCTGGATACCAGGCATCTTCTAACTGATTTTTAATTAAAAAGGCTTTTATTTCGTCATAAAAATAGGAACGCTCTTCATAGTAGCCGATAATGGCTCTATTATTGCGCTCCAATAATTCTTTATTATATTCGCTTTCAAATTTCTCCATCATGTTTTCATATACCGTTTCGCAGAGTCCTTGAAACTCCTCTAGCTGTCTTACTGTAGGCCTTTCTCTTCTCTCCGACGGAACCTGCTTTTTCTTCTCACGTCTTTTCTCTGTAATATACTGCTCTAAAGAGAAATCACTCACCATTAAATACCCCCTTTAAATCCTAAAATTTTCTGCAACAATCCCTGTTTCTGATTACTAATAGGTTCCTTTAATGTAACTCCCAGTCTATTGGCAACAACACGACTTACAGCCTGTATCCCTCCATTAAATTCACTTACATCCATCTTAAACAAAGTCTTGTGTTCCAGCTCCGCATCAAACCCTAGGTGCTCCATATGAGGAAGAGTTCCAGCCCAAGCCATACTATAATAGTTAGTTAGCTGACTAACGTTAGACAATTGGCTCTCCTCTAGGTACTTATTAATTACTAGCATAAAATCCTCTGGCTTAATCTGTAAAGCAGTAAACAGCTGCTGCCTAACTAAAGCAAAATGACTTTTTGCACTTTCCTGCTGAGTAGTAACCATAAACTTTCCTCTAGATCCTTGAATAGCTCCTAAGCTCAACCCACAATCTAGGTCACTACCCACATCTACAATTAAAACATCTAAAAAGCTCATGGCCAGCTGATAAAGTCGCTCAACATGCTCTAGATGGTATTGCCTATATTCGAGCATATTCTCTGGGCCAAGTAGCACATATAGGTTACCCCTAGTAATACAAGAATCTTTTAGCTCCTCCCCAGTCAAAACCGCATTAAACAGCTTTGTCTTTAGTCCATCAATTCCAGAGTGGTCAGAATAATACTCGTTATTCTTTTTCTTTGAAAGTGCAAACCACCCCACTTTAAGATTAGAGTGTTCAGCTAAATATTCTGCACAGGACTGACTAACCATAGTAGTACCCACCTTGCTATCTGCACCCATAAATACCGCAATCCGCTTGCCCCTAATATCTATTTCTAGATCAACTTCTTGTAAGATATTTAGAACAATCTGCCTCACTGTCAATTTAGGTGGAATGAGCTTAATACCTGTAGAAGTACAAAGCGAGGCTACATTTTCAGCTAACCGTAAGTTCCGATGGTTTGATAACATATAAAAGACCTTCTTAAAACCCCAATTTACAGGACAAGCAGCTCCCAGCTGCTTATAATCCAACAACCCATCACTTATTAACACTACTTCTTGATCAGTAACTTGGTCTAAAGTCTCATGAACAGTTACCTTTGAAAACCACCCACTATTCTCTAACTCATGGAGCAATTCAGTATCTCTAGCTATTAATGCTACTTTCAATCCTATCCCCCCTAGTCTTGGTAAAGAATAATAAAACGCTGCCCTCTACCGACAGCGTCCTCTAACTCTTTTAGTTGTTCTAAAGTCACAATAATCTCAATGCCAGCAATATTTGCAGTACTGTCTAGTCTAGAACCTACACTAGTACTACGCACCTCCCGATTCGCTCCATCCCTAACATAGGCAACTGTAGTTTGAAAAAATGGCTGCTGATCTAAATAAGCAATTCTCATATCATCTGAAGCATCATAGACTGGGAACTCTTCTGAATTATCTTCTACAATATGCTGCCTAAACTGTAGCTGCTGCTCATTGTTTAAAGGATAAAAGACCACTCTATCTTTCCTTCGCAAACTACCTGGTACAGAGTGAATCCAATCACGGGGTAAAGCAGCAATAAATTGGTCTTTTGCCAAAGACAAGGCTGGATCTTCAAAAAACAGCGGATGAAGAGGTATCCCAGCAGGAACAAAATGCCTTGCTGCTTGTCCAATCACCATGCCCGAATCTAGAATCGCACTTTCAGGAATATGGAATCGGTCAACCTTTACCCAAGTTAGATTACCTGAGTTAACTATTTGCCCTCGCTCCAGCTCCTGGCTTAGTACTAAAACATCTTCATAAAGTATGGCCTCTTTACCCCATACCTCCCAAACTATAAAAGTGCCCATGGCCAAAACCACTAAACCCAATCCCGCCAACGACATTATCCACGATTTAAACTTACTTTTTTTTCTCAAAGTTATCTACCCCTCCAAATTATTTTTTTGAAGAAAAAATCCCCAGTCCATTGACTAGGGATTTAACAATACTCTTCTTTAAATTTTCTCTATCATTTCTTTTGTACTTGGCAATTCTTCAGTTATAATTTCCCATATATTACTCAAGTTAATCCTAAAGTATTCGTGAGTAAGGATATTCCTTAACCCCCTCATTCCATGCCACGGAATATGGGGATACCTTTCGTAAATCTCATCAGGAAGTTGAGCAACTGCCTCCCCAATTACAATTAGATTATAGAATATTGCTTCCCTAAATTGTTGATTATTTTCAAAGTCGGCAAAATTTTTATCACCCAAACTCTCTTGAATTGAAGTCATCCTATCTAAGATATCTAAAATTAATTCTCTGTAGTTTCTTTTCGCCATACATAGACAACCTCTTTTTCTATATTTGATTTAATAGAATCTTTTACCGAATCATAAGTCATAACATCAACATTTCTTCCCAAAATGCCTTCTAGAAAATCCTTTAAAGCAATAAATTTAAAGCCTATTTTACTACCTTCATAGAATTCTACTAGAATGTCAATATCTGAATAAATAGTCTGAGTTCTCTTGGCATAGCTACCAAATACACCAATACTTCTAACACAGAAATCTTCAACTAAGCGCTCTTGATTTTTAATAAGAATATCTTTTACTTGGTCAATATCCAAGATAGTTGACTCATCTCTGGTAATTAATTCAACTAGTTGCTGCTTATCGTTTTCTTTGAGTCTGGTCTTTAATCCTTTAATAACATACTCTAATTTCTCAAGTGGCAGCTCTAATAGCCTTTGAATTAAATACTCTTCCCTTTTTTCATCCACAAACAAATCATAGCCTTCTTTTGTTCGTTCCTTCATATTAAACGCTCCTCAAATATATTTTGTCTCTTATACCATATTATACTATTGGTTGCTTTTATTGCAAACCCTTCATTTGCCTATCTAAAGCCGTGACCCTTTAAAAGATGTATCTTTTTCCAGCAATATGTAAATAATAACATAACAATAGTTTATTCCTTGGAGGTATTTTAAATGGAACTATTTTGGTTTACCCAGGCTGTTGCTTACTGTTCATTAGTAGTTTTCCTTGTCCCATACAATTATATAAAAAAGTTCTTACCCTATGCATTTATAAGTGGTTTTCTATATACTTGGATAGTCCAATATATCGCAGTTGTAGCTCTAGGATATTGGCAATTTCCGGCTGATTTATTTATGGTCTTAGGAATCCCCTTTTTCTTTGTAATAAGCTGGTTTGCAGTTACTCTTATCTATGGATTTCTCTTATACAAGTATCCAAAAAATCAACTTTGGATCATTGTGTTTTTTGTTTTATGGGCATCAGTCAACAACTATGTTTCTGTGGAACTTAATCAAATAGTATTTGTGTCATGGACAATTGCTCAAACATTTATGTTTGCAGTTTTTTCCCATGTACTTCTTTTATATGTATTTAAGGCTATGCATCATGTAGATGAGTTAGGTGCTAAAGAAGATATTTTACAATTTTCTTTGGCTGTACTAAAGAACAAATAGGAGGCTAAAATAAATGAAATTTGATACATGGACTTGTGGAACTTTAGCAGGAATTTTTGCTACTATCTTCTTAAAAATAGTCACCTTTTCACTTTATTTCCTGAACCTTATAGGAATTAGTGAAGCTGAGTATGCAGCAAGATTCATTACGCATTTACCAGATGCGCCATTAGAGCCTATTCATTGGCTTATAGGAATCATTACAAACTTTAGTCTTGGTGCTTTATTTGGCGTATTATGTGTTTACCTATATAAGTTTACTGGCTTTAAAGAGAAGTATGTGAAAATATTAGGAATCGGTGTTCTATTATGGTTTTTTCACCTTGCTATAGTACCATTCTTAGAACCATCCGTTGCCAAATTTAGTACAGCTAGAACAGTTTTAGAGTTCTATGTTATATATATGCTCTGGTCATTGCTAGCAAGTTTATTCATTTTCAGATATCTTAAGATTGATCCAACTAGGTAGGGCGCTGGATTTAAAATGGCTTAACAAATTCAAGCAACACATGCTATAATACAAAGGTAGTAGCTTGTCTTTGAACTTATTATAAGTGTACTTACGAACCCGCACCCTGGGGTGCGGTACCATCCACAATCCCTACTTTTAGTTGGGTGATAATTACCCCATCTAGAGAGTTATTATCTGAGGAACAACATAATAGCTCCACATCAAAGCCCCGATCAGCCATTACCAAGCCGATGCGCTTTACTAAAGTAGATTTTCCTGTTCCTGGGCCACCCTTTAATACAAAAATCTTGTCTAAGCCACTCAACACCGAATCATAAAATGAATAAAAGCCTTTTCTCGTATTACTTCCAGGAAATATACGAGTTATCTTTCCTTTCTTAGTCAATTGACTCTCCCTCCTTCTTAAACTAATAGTTGCTACATCAACCTGTAGTCAATACAGTTTATTAAACAGGGTAGGAAGGTGTGAAGGATATAATAAAAAATCCCCAGTATTATAACTGAGGATTTGATTTGATAAATTGATTATGCTCACTGCTTAGAAGATGAATTGCTTCTTCTTCCGGCAGAGGCTTACTAAAATAGTATCCTTGAATTTTATGACATTTGTACCTCTTCAGGTATTCATACTGCCCCTTCTGCTCTACTC
>CAYVRD010000031.1:0-9327 GCA_964454195.1 uncultured Clostridia bacterium | reverse complement strand
ATTTTATGACATTTGTACCTCTTCAGGTATTCATACTGCCCCTTCTGCTCTACTCCCTCTGCCAGCACTGTTAAGCCCATACGCAGTCCAATGGCAATGATGGTGTCTACTAGGGATCCTTCCAAGTTATCGTCCCTAATTTTGTCTATAAAGAGCTTGTCTATTTTCAGCGTGTCTAAGGGTAGATTTTGCAGTTCATTCAGAGAGGAATATCCTTTGCCAAAGTCGTCTAGGGCAATTTTTATCCCCCGATCTCTCAGCTGAACCAGCTTGGTGGTTATGGTTTCTAAAGACTCCATAATAATGGTCTCTGTTATCTCCAGCTCCAACTGTTGAGGCTCAATGTCTGCCTCTGCTATTGCTTTAAACACCGTTTCTACAAAATCATCCTGGAGCAGCTGGTGAAGCGAAATATTGACGGAAACAGATAGCCGGCCATGTCCCATGGATTCCAGCTTTTTAATAAAGCTACAGGCAGTTCTTAATACCCATGTCCCTATGGGAATAATCAAATGGGTATCCTCGGCCACAGGAATAAACCTTAAGGGAGAAACAGCACCCAGCTCTGCATTTTGCCAGCGCAGCAGTGCCTCGAATCCAGTGATTTCTTTAGTTTCAGCATCTATTTGAGGCTGATAATAAACTAGAAATTCATTGTTGCTTAAGGCAGGACGAAGATTTTTTTCCATTAGCATTCTCTCAGTAACAGTTTCAAACATACTACTATGATATATGGTATAGCGATTTTTGCCTGTGCTCTTGGCATTATACATGGCTATGTCCGCCATCTTTAAAAGATCATCCACATTTTCCCCGTGCTGAGGATATATGGCAATACCAATGCTCACAGTAGTATGAACATAGATATCCTCGAGCTGAAAAGGTTCCACTAGTTGGGCTAACAGGTGCTTTAACCGCTCTTCTAGCTCCTGTAGATCCCTATAATTATATGAGCATATAATAAACTCATCTCCACCCAGCCTATAAATCACCTCTTCCTCAGGAATCAGTTTGGCTAAGCGTTTACCCACATTAATAATTAATTTATCTCCAGTAGAATGTCCAAGGGTATCATTAATGAGCTTAAAATTATCTAAATCAATAAAAAATAAGGCTTTATTACAGCTGGGCTCTTTAGCTATCCTTTTTGTTAAATCCTCGTAAAGGGCTAATCTATTAGGCAGCCCTATTAAATAATCTTGATAAGCCATATGTTTCACTTCTTCTCTAGAGGCAAACAATTCTTCATTGACCTTTATCTGTTCAGTTATTGATAAGGTTAGCTCCTGCTCCATCAGCTTGATTCGCTTTAAGGCGGTATGCACTAGATAAAAAATAAGCATACCGGTTACCAGTACATAGACCCATCCCTTGATCATATTTACCTTTGTCAAAATCTGAATATCTTCAATAAACAAGTATAAAGCTCTGTCAGATAATAGTATCCACATGCATCCTACAAATACATATATCCCAGCAATAGCTAGGGCAATTTTTTTGGGCTCATAACTATTGTCAGATTTTTTATTTGTACCTAGTAGCATGGAATCACTTCTTTCTCAATACCCTTATTCCCTAATTGCTCTTTTAATTCTCCAATAATTTCTATAATCCTTTGTTTTAATACAATTTTCTAATTTTATAAGAAGTCAGATTATATGCTACAATAGCTGTATAATTAATCTTTAAAAGGAGGTTGCTATGAAGTTAAATTTAGGTATATTTAATGTAATAATGGGGTTCCTGTTCCTGGCCTATTCTATAGTCCTTTATGCTCAAGGAGAATTGGGTAGAGCCATTATGTGGGTAGGTGTATCAGTAATTTCCTTTGCAATAGCTCATCTTTATCGAAAGAACAAAAAGAGATAAGAGAAAAATAGAATCAGCTACCGATATACGGTAACTGATTCTAATATATAAATATGGGGAGGGGCGCAGCATTATTTTAATAGCTCATAACTCCAATCAGCTAAGGAGATAAATCTAGTAGTATCAAAGTAGAAACCTAAGCCAAAGGGAGCATTAATTGCACTAGTTATATCTACTTTGCCATCCTTAATAATTAATGAAGGAAAATCTTGCATATTAAGGCCATAAATATCCGGATGATGTTTTAATACCAATTGTTGAATATCATCTGGGAACATGGTTAGTCCTCTAAAATAGTGATGACCATTTCTTTCAATATGCCTAATCCCCAAATTTGCTGCCACCGCTAAATCTTGCAGCAACGCCACTGGCCCAACATTAGTTAAATCCTCGCCACTTAAAATATAAGTTTTATCTTTAAATATTCTCCGTCGATATTCTAATAGACATGCATTGGCGATACTTCTAAGAACACCTTTGCAGTTCTTGTGGCTAGTGCCAACGTAGCCACAATCAAGGGCTGTAGGCAAGCTATAAATATCTGCATCTGATTCATCAATAATAATGGGTGGTCTACTATCCCAATTAAGAAGCTCTGCCTTGGTATCAGAGTCTAGTGCCTTACTGCGATGAATAGGTTGCTCTACAAATAGCATTTTTTTCAAAAAGCTTTTTAATTGGGGTTCGTTACTAAAAGCCTCCCAAAATTCCTTAAAATTTGCTACTTTCTTGTACTGCTCATTGCCGTCCAACGTAAAAACATATTCACCTTCTACTGTATTATCAATCACTGTGGCAATATTTTTTAATCGATCCAGATCCTTTTGCATATCCCCGCAAATCTTTAATTTAAAGTGATTCAAGCCATAGGCTCTAATACACTCTTCCAATGATTGGGGCAAACCATCTCTAATGCGCTCTTCATCTGTTATATCGCTGTATTTGAGGGGGTCAGTCAAGCCAACAGTATGTCTTAATGCAAAGGATGTATTCGGTTTCTCTGGCAACAGCTGCTGAGGATTATATTCAGCTAGCTCTGGAAATAGCATGCCCAATTTAATTCCTAGGCTATTATTTGCTAATGCAGTAGCAAAGGTTATGTTATTTGCCCTACATAAAGCATCTATCAAAGCCCGCTCAATCATACTAACACCAAA
This sequence comes from uncultured Clostridia bacterium, assembly GCA_964454195.1. GTDB lineage: Bacteria > Bacillota > Desulfitisporia > Desulfitisporales > JAWSUQ01 > CAYVRD01. Next base: position 6,301 of record CAYVRD010000031.1, on the reverse strand, counting down.
TCCCCATAGCAATGGAGGATAGCCTATAGTCTCTCCCCATTGTCGCTGCTGTTCATGTATTGCTATCCAAAAATCAAACACCGAATCTGCTTTCTCTATTTTCATGGCAATATCACAGGCTGATTTGATAACATGGTACATTTCTTCAATATCATGCTGATAAGATGTATCCGGATTTTTAGTGAACCATTTAGGTGCCAATCCATCGGCAGCAAAACCTTTATGCAGCTCTCCATTTATTTCTATCTCAGCTTGAACAAATACATGGGGTAAAGCTGTCATAGCTGCAATGCCATAGCGAAAAGGCATCCTGGTTTTCATTCCTAAAATATTTATGTTAGTACTTTTCAACTTTATGGTCATCTTATTTCCCCCTAGCGACTTATTTTTGGTTGTAGGACTAGCGTTGGACTCTGCCAGATCCATCTCCTTGCATTAGGGTTTCAACTTCCGATTTGGAAACTAGATTAAAATCACCTTCTATTGTATGCTTTAAGCAAGATGCAGCAACTGCAAATTCTAATGCATTCTGGTTGCCTAGCTTAGAGGCTAGGCCATAAATAAGACCTGCAGCAAAAGAATCGCCACCTCCCACCCGATCAACTATATGCATATCATACCGCTTTGATTTGTAAAACTCCTGGCCATCATAAAGCATAGCAGACCAGCCATTATTAGAAGCGGAAAAGCTCTCTCTCAAAGTGATAGCTACAACCTTTAAGTTAAATCTCTCCAGCAGTTCTTTAGCAACCTTTTGATATCCTTCATCATTGATATGCCCAGAGGTAACATCAGTTTCATCAGCTTTTATGCCAAATACTGTTTCCGCATCCTCTTCATTGCCGATAACCACATCACAGTACTGGACTAGCTCCCCCATTACCTTACCCGCTTTTTCAGTAGACCAAAGCTTTTTTCTATAGTTTAAATCAACACTGATTGTAGCTCCTGCTTCTTTAGCAGCTTTAAGGGCATCCAAGGTAATGGCAGCTGCTTCCTCAGATAATGCTGGAGTAATTCCTGTAAAGTGAAACCACTCTACGTCTTTCATAATCTCTGCCCAGCAAAAATCCTCTCTTTTGGCAAGGGCAATAGCTGAGTTGGCTCTATCATAAATTACTTTTGAGGGCCTTTGGGAAGCTCCCTTCTCGCAAAAATATATTCCTATCCGCTCTCCACCTCTGACAATATGATCAGTTCCAACCCCATACTTGCGCAACTCGTTAACGGCTGCCTGGCCAATTTCATGCCTGGGCAATTTAGTTACAAAGTGAGCATTTTTTCCGTAGTTAGCTAAAGATACAGCCACATTAGCTTCTCCACCGCCATAAACTACTTCAAAGCTGTTCGTCTGGGAGAATCTCTGGTATCCCGGAGGCGCTAATCTCAACATTATTTCACCAAAGGCAAGCATCTTCTTTCCCATCAAATAAACCTCCCCTAAATTGAGTGGACTTTTTCTACAAATTCTCTTGCGATTTTAGTAGCAATTCCATAATCTCCAGTTTTAACAGATTCCTTTGTCAATTCTCCACCTATGCCAACTGCCACCGCACCAGCCTTAATCCACTCTTGAACATTGTCTAAGTTAACTCCCCCAGTAGGCATAATAGGCGCTTGGGGCAATGGACCCTTTAAAGCACTGATCATACTAGGACTAAAGGCATTTCCGGGAAATAGCTTAACAATATCAGCCCCTGCCTCCATGGCTTCTACTACTTCTTTCACAGTCATAGCCCCGGGCATGACAACCTTCTGATATCTATTACATAACTTGATTACATCTAATGCTAAATAGGGACTTACCACAAATTCAGCCCCAGCCAGCAAACATGCTCTGGCAGTTTCCGAGTCTAGCACTGTTCCTGCTCCTACCAAAACATCTTTTTTAGCAAAGCGGGCAGCTACCTGCTCTATCACTCTGATGGCTCCAGGTATAGTCATGGTTATTTCTATAATATCTATGCCTCCATCTTTGATAGCTTCTATTAACTGAATAGCTTGATCCGGGTTATTACTCCTCACAACCGCAACTAATTTCTTGTCTATTATCCGCTGTAAGTTGACCAACTTTTCCATGGCTTCTCTCCTTTTTAAGCTTACCTGATAATTTCATCTCGCATATAGGCGTTCCAGACATTTTCAAACCAATTATCTTCTTCAGGAATCGGCCGCACAGCAGACCAATCGATTATATTTTTGTTAACAGCTTTGTCATAAATTATTTCCTGGACCTTATCATTTAAGCTACCATCGTCAATGAAAAATCTAAATTCATCAGGTAGCTGAGCTAGAGGTTTATCTCCTTGCTCATTAAAAATTAGATAAGAACCTCTACTTCCCCCGCCTTTTTCGATATAATCCTCAATAGCAGTTAAGTAGACGTACTGGGTTAATAGCAAATCCCAGTTCTTGTAGGCAAAAGGCAGTTCATTAACTGATCCTAGTACCGTTTGTTTGCCAAGGGACTCTAGCTGATTCTTTGCTTCTTCTTTAGCTGCTCTGACTTTTACTAAGGATCTTACTACACCGCCACTAGCTGACATTCTTTGCCCCAGTGTTTTTCTTATAGCAGCTACATTACTATTGCCCTTGTTTTGCAAAAATTGCTCTCCCAATGTCAGCTTTTCAAGGACCTGCTCCTTTACTTGCTGTAAAAATGCCGAGCTTTCTAAAGGTCTATCCTTGCACCTAGCTACAATAAATTGGGCAGCTCTAGTACTTCCCACCTGCCCTGAATTAAGGGCTGATCCTCCTGGGCGATATACTCCATGTGTTCCGTTTACTTCTCCTACAGGGAAGAAGTTCTTCAGATTGCTCTGCCACCAAATATCTCCCTGCAGTCCTCCATTGTTATGTTGGGCACAAACAGCTATTTCCAGGTATTCATTATGCAGGTCTATGCCGTTGTTTAGATACAGATCTATGGCAGGCTGATTCATGTGCTGCAAACGATCAATAGGTTTGCCAAAAAGGGCCTTGGAATTCTTTAAGTACTGATAGCTTTCCTCCCCAAGTAAGCTAAAATCAATTTGACCATCCTTTTCTGCTGCCTGAAGATTATGCATAAAATCTAAAAATACCCTTCTTCCTTTGTTAACAGTTTCGTTATAAACTAGCACATCTATTAATGAAGAACCATAGTTTTCGATTTTTCTTGGGTCAAAAGGCCATTGATATCCTTTTAAAAATATGGCATCTAGCATTTTCCCAATATCAGTAAAGTATTCGTTTAAAAATTCTCGCTCATCATTTCCTTCCTGATCCGTAGAGACATAGCGAGGTAATACTTGTTGATAAGTACCAGATAAATTCCATCTAAACTTTATGGAGGCTATGCCAAACTGGGACTCGGTTAGGTTAACACCCTTTACCCCTGCTTCAAAAGCAATCCCAGTAGAACCGGTTTGACTAACAGGGTACACTGATGTATCGTAAATACCTGCTGGCCCACCGGTGGCAAATACTAGATTAGTACAGTTAAATAAGACATATCTCTTTCTAGGGTCTTCCAGCTCTTTGAGATTGATAGCTAACAGACCTACACACTTTTCTTCATTAGAATCTGTAAGTACTCCAATTGCCTGATAGCCATCGAACACATCTATATTTTTTTGAATTACCTGTTCTTCTAATTTATCCGTCATCATTTTAGATGTTAAAGGTCCTACCGATGTTGCTCTCTGTCTAGGGTCATGGTCTGTTTTGTAGCCTATATACTCTCCCATTCTATTATGGGGAAAGGGGACACCGATATCTACTAGATGATAGAAGCATTGGGGTGACAAGGCTGCTTCGATCAAAGCTATATCTCCCTGCATACTACCCCCTTGGTATAGGGTTTCGGCCATTTGTCTTACCGAATCAGCTCCAGCCCCTGCCAATGTTAGCTTATAGTAGGTTTGTTTATCAGAGCCTGTATTTCTAGATGTTCCTTTTTTCATCCCTTCAGTTACTACAGCCACATCTCTTTGACCAAAAGTGTAGAGGCGATCGGCAGCATTTAAGGCAGCGGCACCCGAGCCAACCACCACCGTATTTAACGAATATACTGCCATCTCCCAGCCTTCCAAGTTTACTCGTTCTTCCTTCATTGATATTACCTCCACCGTTGTTTCAATAATAAATGTAGGCTTACTTAGGGTATTAACACTGCCTTAATTGCTTCCTTTTGCTCCATAATCTCAAGGGCCTGTGTGGCTTGAGCAAGGGAGAATTTATGGGTTACTAATTTTCCGAATAGGTCCACATTATTTAACACCAGTTTATAGGCTTGATAAGTATGTCTAGTATCGCTTACCCAAACCCCTTGATATCTTAGATTCTTTCGTACTATATCCTTAAAGCAATCAATTTCAATAGTTCCTCGGGGCTCACCAAAACCAGCAGAAGCATAGCTGCCCCCAACTCTGACTAAATTTAGACCTTCTCTAACAGTCTGAGGGCTACCTGCCATTTCATACACTACATCAGCACCGCGACCATAGGTTAAGTCTTTTATCGCTTGAAGCCGTTCTTCTTCAGTGGTAGTATTTCTATTTAACACCGTAGTAGCACCAAATTCTTTGCACATTTCTAATCTGGCGTCGGTTCCTCCAATGACAATTATCTCTTGGGCTCCCATATATTTAGCAAAGGCCACTGAAAAAATGCCAAGGGGACCAGGTCCTTGAATTACCACTGTATCCCCTAGCATGGGAGGGCACAAGTCGAAAGCATGGGCACTAGTAGAGCCAGAACATGTAGCCGCTACTAAATTTTCTGGGGGAACATTATCAGGAATTATAAATATGTCAGTGTTGGTATCTAATATTAAATATTCTAGATAGCAACCTAAAAGATAGGGATATTGATCCCGGCTTCTGTGAATGCCATAAACCCATCTATTATTACATAGAGCCGGTTGTTTTAATACTTGGCAAAAGTAACAATTGTGGCAGCTAATTCCCCGATGCCAGAGAACACTATCCCCTTCCTTTAGCTTTTCACCAAAGATAGTTTCCTTTTCTCCATTAATAGCCACCACTTTGCCAACGCCTTCGTGACCTAAAATCATGGGCAGATTAGTTCTTGGGTCATTGCCTCGCCACATATGGGCATCTGAACCACATACTCCTGCTGCGGTCATTTTTACAAGAACTTCTCCAGTCTTTAATTCAGGAATCGCAATTTCTTCCATTTCTAGAGGCTGGTTGAATTTTCTCAATACTACCGCCTTGGTAGTTTTCATGTCATCATTCCTTCCCTATTACAAAATCTAATATACAATACTTGGTAAATACAAAGACAAATGAGGTACAAAGGTAATAACAAGCAGTGTTACTATCATTACGAAGATAAAGGGCAATACCCCTTTGGTAACTTCAGTGATGGACATGTTTCCTATCCCCGATGCTACAAATAGATTGAGACCAAAGGGCGGAGTCAGCATACCGATAGCTAGATTTACAATCATAATCACACCAAAGTGAACTGGATCAATCCCTAATGCTACTACTACAGGTAAAAACAACGGCACTAATATTAAAACTGCCGCACTAGGATCCATGAACATACCTACTATTAACAGCAATAAATTAATAGAAAGTAAAATTAATAGTGGCGTAGTAGCAAAGGCTAAAATCTCTGTCGCCACTTGAGTAGGAATTCGATGATAGGTTAAATACCAGCTAAATACTTTTGCTGCAGAAATAACTAACATTACCATTGATGATGTCACTACTGATCTTTTTGCCACCTCAAAGAGTTTCTGAAGATTTAGCTCCCTATAGATAACCACACTAATAAAGAGACTGTAAACGATTGCCACAGCTGCCGCCTCAGTAGGAGTAAATTTTCCAGTATAAATACCCCCTAATACAACTATCGGCATCATTAATGCCCAAAACGCATCTATGGTTGATTTAAACACATCTCTCCAACTGGCTCTGAGCTCCGGCTTATGTCCTTCTCTTTTGGCAATTACATAGCTTACCCCAATTAAAACAAAGCCAATAAAAACACCTGGCAGGGCGCCAGCTAAAAATAGCTTACTAATAGATACCTCGGCAATTACACCGTAAACAAGCAATGTAATACTGGGAGGAATAATAATACCTAATGAACCAGCTGCACACATTAAGCCTACAGAAAACCTTGGTGAGTAATTTGCCTCTTTTAAAGAAGGAATCATTACGCCGCCAATAGCAGCTACAGTAGCTGGACTTGAACCAGATAGTGCGGCAAAAAACATAGATGCAAGCACTCCTGCTATAGGGAGTCCTCCCGTAGTCCAGCCAACCCATTTTCTTGCCATATTAAT
>CAYVRD010000030.1:0-23683 GCA_964454195.1 uncultured Clostridia bacterium | reverse complement strand
CTTGCAAATAGGCTGGATAGCCCATGAAGAGGACTATATACAGCGGGTCATAGATAAAAATATGGAGCTAGTAGTAGCCGACGTAGGTCAAGGGGAAAATTTATTTTTGCAGCAGCTAGCTGCTCCCTTGGTTTTAGTTTTGGGCAATGAAGCCCATGGTCCTGATGAAAAATGGATTAAACAAGCTACCAAGCTGGTGAAGATACCTTTGCTAGGTGGTGCCGAGTCTCTTAACGTGGCAACAGCTGGTGGAATTATAATGTACGAAATTGTCAGACAAAAGGGGTTTGACCCAGCTAGAGTTGATATGTTATAATACGGGCAGGAAACTGGTGTGAATATTTTGGGGAAAGGTAGTGAGAGCATGTTTCTCCCAGCAGATTTTTTTTGGCAGCTTTTTGTATCCACCGGCTCCATTCAAGCCTATATTATGTATAGAAAGTTTTCTCATCAATAAATAGTCAAATTTTGCTAATGCGAAGAACGAGATAGTATGTCTGAGATTGCGTTTATTCAGGGAGTAGATGTCATTGACTGGAAGCATCTTTAAGGGTACTCAGACGGAAGTTCACTCGGGAGCAGCATGCTGAAACTATAGTAGGCTTGCCGGTTTATCTCAGCCGATATCTGAGACAAAGGGAGCTGTTTTTTTACAGCTAACCAAGGTGGTACCGCGAAATTGACCTTTCGTCCTTGAATGGATGATGGGTTTCTTTTTTTTGAGATATTATAAAGGAGGCGCAGAACGCAAATGAAGGAAAAGCTTATGAGCATTAAAGGCCAAGTGGCTGAGCAGCTGCCAGAGGTTACTACCTTGGCCCAATTAAATGATTTAAAGGTTAAGTACTTGGGAAAAAAAGGAGAGCTAACCCAATTACTAAGAGGAATGGGGGCCTTGAGTGCGGAAGAAAGACCGATTATGGGCCAGTTAGTCAATGAGGTGAGAGACTATTTAGAGCAGGTTATGGGAGAAAAGCAAATTGAGCTGCAAAGGCTAGAGCTGGTACAAAAGCTTAGCAGTGAAAAAATAGATGTAACTTTGCCGGGTAAACCAATCATTGTGGGCAAAAGACATCCCTTGACCCAGGTATTAGACGAAATTAAAGGGATCTTTATGGGCATGGGCTTTACTATTGAAGAAGGCCCTGAGATAGAGCTAGATTACTACAACTTTGAGGCCTTAAACTTGCCAAAGGACCATCCAGCCAGAGATATGCAGGACTCTTTCTACATAACTAACGAGGTGCTACTACGCACCCATACCTCACCGGTTCAAGTGAGGACCTTTGAGAAAACAGCGCCAAATGTACCTGTGAGAATTATTGCCCCGGGCAAGGTTTACAGAAGAGATGATGATGCAACCCACTCTCCCATGTTTAATCAAGTAGAGGGTTTTGTAGTGGACAAGCAAGTTACCTTGGGTGACTTGCAGGGCACATTACTTAATTTTGCCCGCCAAATGTTTGGCGAAGACCGGCAAATTCGCTTGCGCCCATCCTACTTTCCCTTTACTGAACCTAGTGCAGAGGTAGATGTATCATGTGGGATGTGCCAGGGACAAGGCTGCCGAGTTTGCTCCAATACGGGTTGGCTAGAGATTATGGGCAGTGGAATGATACACCCTAAGGTATTGGCTAATACTGGTTATGACCCAGAGCAGGTAAGTGGTTTTGCTTTTGGGATGGGTGTTGAGCGCATTGCTATGCTCAAATACGATATAGATGATATGCGGTTGCTTTTTGACAATGACTTAAGGTTTTTAAAGCAGTTTTAGGAGGCGATGCACAAATGAAGGTTTCAATTAATTGGTTAAATAGACTAGTAGATTATCGGGCCACGCCAGAGGAGCTAGCTGATAAGCTGACCATGGCTGGAATAGGTGTAGAGGCAATAGAGTATTTAGGCGGGGAGCTTTCTGAGTTAATCGTTGTGGGATATGTGCAGAAGGTAGAAAGACATCCCGATGCGGACAAGCTTAGTCTCTGTCAGGTTAATGTGGGACAAGAGGTGCTGCAAATTATCTGTGGAGCCAGCAATGTGGCAGAAGGAGCTAAGGTGCCGGTAGCTTTACCTGGCAGTACGCTGCCAAATGGCACAAAAATTAAAAAGGCTAAACTGCGAGGAGTAGAGTCAAATGGTATGATTTGCTCGGTGCAGGAGCTGGGCTTAAATAACAATCTTTTTACCAAGCATGAGCAGGAAGGGATCCTAATTTTAAACCCCCAGTGTCAACCAGGGGAAAAGGTGACTCAGGCCCTGGGAATCGAAGACACGATATTGGTTTTGGAGCTGACTCCCAATAGGGCAGACTGTTTAAGCATGATCAATGTGGCTAGAGAGGTGGCTGCAGTAACCGGTGGTAGTTTAAAGCTACCCCAGGTAGAAGTTATTGAGAAAAGTGGAGAATTGGCAGCAGACCTTGCAAAGGTGGTTATACAAGACACAGAGAGCTGCAAACGATATGCTGCCAGGGTAATTAAAAACGTAACCCTAGGACCTTCACCTAAATGGATGCAGGATTGCTTAAGAGCAAGCGGCATTAGACCAATAAACAATGTGGTTGATGTGACAAATTATGTTATGCTGGAATATGGCCAACCACTTCACGCCTTTGACTACGATTTACTCTCTAAAGGTACCATAATAGTGCGCAAAGGGGAAAAGGGTGAAAAGATGCTGACTCTTGACCAGGTCGAACGGGAGTTGGATGAGGAAATGCTCCTGATAACTGATCCGGAGAAAGCTGTGGCCATCGCAGGAGTAATGGGTGGATTTGATACAGAGGTGACGGCAAAGACAGCCAATGTTTTGCTGGAATCGGCCTATTTTGCCGGCGTTAGTGTTAGAAAGACCTCTAGAAGGCTTGGTCTGCGCTCTGAGTCATCTATGCGCTTTGAGAAGGGAATAGATATAGCTGGAGTAATTCCTGCCTTAGATAGAGCGGCTCAGCTACTGCAGCAGTATGCCCAGGGTCAGGTGCTGTCAGGGGTTATAGATGTTTATCCAAGTCCAGTTGAGGCTAAGCAGGTAGCATTGAGGCTGTCTCGGACAAATCAGCTATTAGGGACTAGTTTGCTCATTAATGACCTTCAGACTATTTTTGATAAACTAGGTTTCGTATACAAGCTAGAGGAAAGTAAACTAATAGTAGATGTGCCAAGCTATCGAAGGGACATCGAGCTAGAAGTAGACTTGATTGAAGAAGTAGCCAGACTATATGGCTATAGCAATATTCCTACCTCCATGCCTGTAGGTGAACTGACCCAAGGAAAGAAAAAGGAACATCAGGTAATAGAAGATTTGTCCAGAGATATCTTGACTGGCTGTGGCCTAACAGAAATAATAACCTATAGCTTTAATAGCCAAAGGATATTTGACAAGCTTAATTTGCCTGATGGTGACTCTAGTAGAGATGGGGTAGCTGTTTTTAATCCTCTAAGTGATGAACAGGCAATTATGCGCACTACTCTGATTAATGGTCTTTTGGAAGTAGCTACTAAAAATATTAAGCGACGTACTATCAACATTCAAATATTTGAAATAGGGAAAAAATACACTCCAAGTATAAACAAGCTACCTATAGAAACAAACCTAATTGCGGGTTTGATTACAGGAAAAGCTGAAAAAGGCTGGAACTGGCCTGAAGGTGTTAATGATTTTTATACCTTAAAGGGTATACTAGATCGGTTGTTAAGCAATTTAGGCGTGGAGGAAGTAAAATATGTAAGTTGCATTGATAACCCTAGCTATCATCCTGGTAGAACTGCTAAGCTTTATGTAGGAGAAAAAAGCCTAGGTTATGCCGGAGAAATAAGCCCTATAGTGGCATCAAATTATGAGCTTAACCAAAAGTGCTATATATTTGAGCTTAATCTTGACTTGATCGTAGAGCTGGGGCAGCTAACTAAAAAATATCAATCATTGCCAAAATATCCTAGCACCGAGAGAGACTTGGCTATTTTAGTTAAAGAAGATGTCTTGGCAGATGAAATTATTGCTGTTATTAAAAATGCAGCAGGAAATTTATTGATAAGCGTAAATCTCTTTGACTTGTACAAAGGGGCACAAATCCGAGAGGGCTATAAGAGCTTAGCCTACAATTTAGTCTATCAAGCTCAGGACCGTACTTTGACGGATGATGAGGTAAATGGATTACAGGAAAAGGTGCGAAAAGCTGTTGCTGAAGGACTTGGAGCAGAATTGCGATAGAACTTTGCAGGATTTAAAGGATAGAGGGCGAATCTCTAATATAAGATTATAATGAGGAGGGACTGCTGTGCAAGGTGCTAGCTCAGATAACAAGAAATGCGTAAAGGTTGAGATATATGGAGATTCCTACAGTGTGAGAGGAAGTGCCGATGAAGAGCATTTGGTAGCTTTAGCCCAGTATGTCGACCAAAAAATGAAACATATTGGAGGTAAGTTTCAAAATCTGCCCTTAAGCAAAATCGCTGTACTGGCTGCTCTAAATATTGCTGATGAACTAAGCAAACTTCAGGAAGACTATGATAATCTTATTAAACTCATTGAAGATGAAAAAGTAAAGTAAAAACTCAGACTGGATTTATTGGGATGCCTTTTTTAAAAAGGCATCTTTTTTTAATAAAACTAATGCAAGCATATTTTAAAAATATATAGAATATTAAATAAATAAGCCTTGGGACTTGAAAAGGAACATAATTATCTTGCAATTTGAAAAATTAAGAATATTATCCCGAGGATTGACCTGGGGGAATGTCCACTGTTTCACAATTAAATATGGTTTTTAAACAAAAAACGTTCGCGTATCCACGGGTTTTGATTAAATTTAGCTATAAATAATGAAAGGAATATTCGAATATAATTTTTTGCAATATGGTATAACAGGTGCTTATTATCTTGTAAAATCGGCGAAAAAAAATATACTTAATATATATACTATTCTAAAAAATAAAAATTTAAAATAAAGATCTTTTTACAGGAAGGGGATGAAATGGTAATATAAATAGCTTTGATTTAAAATAAAAAACTAATTGGGGGGGAAGGGCTATTGTGAAAATAGGCAACGTAGTTTCAAGACGTGGATTCTTAAAAGGTTTAGGGATTACCACAATGGGTTTAGCCTTATCTGGTGCCTCTACTGATGGACAAGTAGCGTACGCAGGTGAGTTAAAGATTAAGTACGGAACAGAAAAATATACTGTTTGTCCTTACTGTGGCGTAGGATGTGGTATCCTTGTCTTTGCTGAAGGCAATCGGGTAGTTTACGTGGAAGGTGATCCTGATAATCCAATTAATGAAGGGGCTTTGTGTTCAAAAGGCGCCTCTATTAATGACTTATCCCATGTAATGAGAAAGGGTAGAAGAGTTGAAAATGCTAATCGCTTACAGAATGTACTTTACCGAGCCCCAGGTAGCAGGGAATGGATAGAAAAGGACTGGGAGTGGGCTCTAAAAGAAATAGCTAAACGAATAAAAGCAACTAGAGACGCTACATTTGAAACAACTAATGCCCAAGGTGTGACTGTAAATAGAACTCAAGCAATTGGTCATTTGGGGAGTGCGGCTTTGGAAACAGAGGAAAACTACTTATTCCACAAATTTGTGCGCTCGTTGGGAATGATAAACATCGACCATCATGCCCGCCTCTGACATAGCTCTACGGTCGCCGGTCTGGGGGCCACTTTTGGAAGAGGAGTAATGACTAATCACTGGATTGATTATAAAAACTCAGATGTATTTTTTGTAATTGGCGCAAATCCTGCTGAAAATCATCCCATGGCTATGAAGTGGATTCATAAAGCTCAGGAGGATAGGGGAGCGAAGCTTATTGTAGCTGATCCGCGCTATAGTAGAACCTGTGCCAGTGCTGATATAGTTGCACTTTTTAGACCAGGTACAGACATACCCTTCTTACTAGGCATGGTGAATTATGCTATTACCCATAACATCTATCACCGAGAGTATGTTACTCAATATACCAATGCATCCTTTTTAGTAAACGATGATTTTGATTTTAATGATGGAATATTTACTGGTTTGGAAATGAGGGATGGAAAACCAGTTTACAACAAGAGTACCTGGACTTATCAGATGGATGACGAAGGTAAACCAATTAGAGACGTGTCATTACAACATCCCCGTTGTGTATTTCAATTACTGAAGAAGCACGTGGAGCGATATGACATTCAAAGTGTAGTAGATATTACTGGCTGTGATAGACAGATTTACGAAACAGTATGCCGCACCTTCTGCGAGACGGGAAGACCTGGAAAAGCAGGAAATATTATCTATGCTATGGGTGTAACCCAACACTCAGTAGGCACACAGAATGTAAGGGCTATTGCCATACTTCAGCTTATGCTAGGTAATATGGGAATAGCTGGTGGTGGCGTAAATGCTCAGCGGGGTGAATGTAATGTACAAGGATCAACAGATATGGCTATGCTGTATCATTTAATCCCTGGCTATATGGGGGTTCCAAGGGATTTTCGTCATCCTACCTTAGCAGAGTACAATCGTTTAGAAACTCCTCCAAGTGGTTTTTGGAGCAACAAACCTAAATTTTTAGCTAGCTTACTAAAGGCCTTTTATGGAGAACATGCTACTTTAGAAAATGATCTTTGCTATGATTTGCTACCAAAAGCAGATCATAAATCCCATACACATCAGGATATGATTGATGCTGCCTACAATGGCATAATTAAGGGTTTCTTTGCCTGGGGCCAAAACCCTATGGTGGGGGGACCAAATGTCAATCTAACAAGAAAAGCTTTCTCCAATTTAGAATGGCTTGTGGCTATTGATATCTTTGAAACAGAAACTGCTGCATTTTGGAAAGCTCCTGGTTCAGTGCCTGAAGAGATTGATACAGAAGTATTCCTCTTACCAGCATGCAGTGCCCATGAGAAGGAAGGCTCAGTAACAAATAGTGGTCGCTGGATACAGTGGCGTTATCAAGCTATTGAACCTCTTGGAAACTCACAGAGTGACCTGTGGATTGTTGACCGCTTATTCAATGAGGTTAGAGATTTATACAAGGCAGAAGGTGGTGCCTTCCCTGATCCTATTCTAAAAATGAATTGGGATTACGGAGGAAGCTACGAAAAGAAACCTGACATCAGAAAGGTATCCTTTGAAATCAATGGATATGATGTGGCAACAGGAAAGGGATTAACTACCTTTGGAGCTCTTAAGGACGATGGCTCTACTGCTGCTGGCTGTTGGATTTATGCTGGTTTCTTTGCAGACCCGGAAAATCCAGCTTGTAAAAAGCGAGAACTAGACGATCCAAGTGGTTTAGGGTTATATCCAAACTATGCCTATGCATGGCCACTAAATAGAAGAATTGTATATAATCGCTGTGCAACCGATATCAATGGAAACCCTTGGGCTCCAGATAGGGCCATATTCAAGTTTGAAGGGGGTAAATGGACTAACTACGATGTGCCAGATTTTAATATGACATTAGAACCACAAGTGTCTGCTGTAAACCCCTTTATTATGACAGTTGAAGGAGTAGGCAGGATATTCTCTAACACACCTACTGATGGTCCATTTCCAGAGCATTTTGAGCCTGTGGAAAGTCCTATCAAGAATCCATTCAGCAGTCAGGAGTACAATCCAATTGCCCCTGTTTGGGAAGTTATGAATGAATTAGCCTTTAAAGGCGATCCTAACTATCCTATTATTGCTACAACTATGAGGGTAACAGAGCACTGGCAGAGTGGTATCATGACTAGAAACTCTCCGTCATTAGTAGAATTAATGCCTGAGATGTTCGTGGAGCTAAGTCATGAGACTGCAGAAAAATACAATATCTCTCCGGCTGATTATGTGCTTATTTCATCTCCCCGTGGCCAAATTAAGGTTAAGGCCATGGTCACCTCAAGAATTAAACCATTAACTATTTTAGGTCGAGTTCATCATATAATTGCATTGCCTTGGCATTGGGGCTATCAAGGACTGTCCACGGGAGCTAGTGCAAATTTACTAGTACCTAGTGTGGGCGATGCCAATACCTCTATTCCAGAGAGTAAAGCATTTGTGTGCAATATCCGTAGGGCCTAAAATATAAAAATGGGGTGAAATAAAATGACTAAAGCTATGTTAATAGATATTACTAGATGTATAGGCTGTAGATCGTGCCAGGTGTCTTGTAAATCTTGGAACAATCTGGATTGGGAGAAAACAGGTTTTACAAACAACATGACTAATCCTCCCCAAACATCTGGTGAAACCTTTACAGTTGTAGATTTTATTGAGACTGACTTACATGGCAAGCCAGCTTGGCGGTTTGTTAAGAGAATGTGTATGCATTGCTTAGAACCAGCTTGCGCATCTGCTTGCTTTGCAAAAGCTATTACCAAGCGGGAATCAGGCGCTGTAGTTTATGAGAAAAGACAGTGTGTAGGTTGTCGGTACTGTATGATTGCCTGTCCATGGTGGATTCCCAAATATGAGTGGGATGAAGTATTTCCAGCAATAAGAAAATGTCGCTATTGTGTTGACGCACTAGAGCATGGCAAAGAGCCTGCATGTGTAACATCTTGTCCTAGTGCTATAAAATTTGGAGATAGAGATGAAATGCTGGCTCTTGCAAGAAAGAGAATTCTTGACAGTCCTGGAAAATATATTCCTCGTATTTATGGTGAACATGAGGTGGGTGGTACAAACGTGCTTTACTTGTCTGATGTACCCTTTGATAAGCTAGGATTACCTACTGTGACTGATAAACCCTTGCCAGATATAACTTGGAATGCACTTAAAAAAGTTCCATATTTGGCAGGTGGGGTTGCTGCTGCCATGACAGGTATTTACTTCTTGACCCATCGCAAAAATGAAGTGGCTCAGGCAGAACACGAGCAAAACTCGAAAAAGGCAGGTGGGTAACTATGGAATATAAAACTATTCGATTTGGAAGCTTTACCTTTAGGCTAACTATTATTCGAGTAATTTTGTTGTTGATGGCTGCTCTTGGCGGCTTGGCTATGATTTATCGTTTGATAAATGGGTTAGGCTCTGTAACAAACCTAAACGATGGCTGGCCCTTTGGGCTTTGGATTGGTGTAGATGTGATGCTAGGGGTTGCTTTAGCTGCAGGTGGGTTCACTATGTGTGGACTGATTTATGTCTTTAATCTAAAAGAGTTTAAACCATTAGCTAAACCAGCGGTACTTACAGCATGGTTAGGATATATCCTTGTAGTTATTGGCTTGGGCATGGACGTAGGTCTATGGTATAATGCCTGGAGACCTTTAATCCACTGGGGCTATCAATCAGTTTTGTTTGAAGTATTCATTTGTGTGCTTTTATACAATATAGTGCTACTAGTTGAATTTATGCCAGTACTAGCTAAGAGGTTTAATTGGAAAAAAGCCTATGAGTTCAGTACTGCTGTAGCTATACCTGCTGTTATTGGTGGAGTTGTACTTTCCTCAATGCATCAATCCTCGCTAGGAGCCATGTTTTTGATTATGCCTGACAAGCTTCATCCATTGTGGTATACTAGCTTACTACCATGGTTATTCCTATTATCGGCTATTGCTGTTGGTCCTGCTATGGTAATTGTAGAATCCTTCCTAGCATCCAGATCCTACAATATGGAATTTGAGGACCATATTTTAAGCAAGCTGGCAAAAGGTATTGCAGTGCTGGCGTCGGTATATGTGCTTATAAAGCTA
The DNA here is from genome assembly GCA_964454195.1 of uncultured Clostridia bacterium. Taxonomy (GTDB): domain Bacteria; phylum Bacillota; class Desulfitisporia; order Desulfitisporales; family JAWSUQ01; genus CAYVRD01. The sequence continues at coordinate 14,021 of CAYVRD010000030.1, read as the reverse complement.
TGGGATTTGCAGGCGAGAGGTTATATGACCGCAATGTTTGAAGGTTCAGTAGCAAGCAATATGTTCTTATTAGAAATGTTGCTATTTATCTTGCCAGTGTTTATCATGGTGTTTGGCCTGTTGGGTAAATCAAGTCGCAATACATTAGTAACAGGGGTATTAATTGTATTAGGTGTGGTGGTTAACAGATTAAACGTGTTGTTTACAGGCCTATATGAAGCAGCTCCTATGGCATACTTTCCTGCAATCACTGAATTTGCCATATCCTTTGGAATAATTGCCTTTGGTTGTATTGGGTATCTGTTTATTGTGGAAAACTTTGATGTATTTCCTAGGGAGGCTCACAATAATCCTTACTTAGAAAACGAATCAGACATTAGTGCTATTGGACCTGGAGTAAGTGTAGGGTCTAAATAAATATTACAGAGGCGGGGCAAAAATGGAAAACAAGGATAAACAAAGTCAACCTATGCTGAACCAGGATTTTTATCAGGCGTTAGCAAAAAAATATACCCAGATGGTTATAGAGTTAGAAGTTGATAAAGAATTAACTCCAGATGAATTTATTAAAAATTGCAATGAAGGGGCAACAGCATTAAGCTATTGCCCCCCATCCCTAAACCCCATCAGTTTTATAACTGCTCTAGAGGCTTTAGCAAAGCTTTCTTTAGATTTTCAACCAGAAAAACAAAGAGAGATTGGACAAATTCAAAAGCAGCTTAATAGTTATTCTCAAGAAGAATTAGAGGAAAAGTTAAACCAAGTTTTATCAGGAAAGGACATTGGAAAGGTTTTTTCATTAGAGGAATATGAGGATGCGAAAGTAGCATCTACATTAATAACACTAACATTAAAACCATTTCTAAAAGCCTATGGACAATATATTATGGAAAACTTGCCTCTTAAGGAATGGAAAAAAAGCTACTGTCCCACTTGTGGCCACAGTGCGGGATTAGCAATTCTTACTAAGGACCAGGATGGTAAAAGACACCTCTGGTGTCCGCTGTGTGAATCTAGGTGGGCATACAAGCGCATTGGCTGCCCTGCTTGTGAAGAAGACAACCCTGATAACTTAGGCTACTTCAGAGTAGAAGAGACAGAAGACGGTTATCGGGTAAATTACTGCAAGAAATGTAATAGCTATATTAAAACCTATGATGAACAAAAGCGTATTTCTGAGAATAAAGACTGGTTTATTGAAGACAAAAAAACCGGCTATCTTGATTTTTTAGCAATTAAAGAAGGATTTAAACCTATTGAGTGATAATTATTTAGTCTGAAAAGCTCTTTGATTTTATATCAAAGGGCTTTTGTAATTTTTGCTATGTATTTATTTTTTTGCTACAATGTATTTTATATAGTGTAGAAATATTAATAATAGATAGTAGAAATTAGTGGAAAGAAGGGCCAAAGGATAATGACTAATCTGGAGCTAGCATGGCAGCTACATAAAATAGGCGATTTACTAGAGTTGACAGGAGCCAAGCCTGAGCTTATTGATGAATTTAAAAATAGTGCTGAGTTGATATTAGGGCTAAGAAATGATGTGATAGAGGATCAAGCTAGTTATCCAGATAATATTTCTCAATTTCCTGAGGAAGTTCGGATAGCACTACAAGAGATGTTAGAAAAAGACAAAAGTAGTATGCTGGCTAGATTAGAGAGACAAGTACCTGCAGGATTAATGCAAATTCTAGATATTCCCAAGATGACGGGGAAAATGGCTTACTTAATATATAAGCGACTGGGGATAAAAGATGTTAGGTCCTTAGAGGTAGCGGCAAAAAAAAGAGAGCTTAGAAAGCTGCCTGGAATGGGCAGTAAAACTGAACAATCAATTATTAGAGGTATTAAATTACTTAGAGAGACTCCTGATGAAGTACCTATCGGAGTTGCTGTTGCTGTAGGTGAAGAGTTATTAGCTAATTTAAAAAAACATAAGCTGGTAAAAAAAGCTGTGGTAGTGGGACAGGTTCGTATGGTTGAAGAAATGGTCAGTAAAATATTAATAATTTTTGTTACAAAAGAAAAAGATGCTGCTAAAGTTTTTGCTACTATGAAAAAGCATCCAAAAATAAAAGAAATATATAAGGTTGATAGCAATGAAATGACCTTTCGGACTAAGCTGGGAGTAATAGTTGAATTTAAAGCTGTTAACATTGAAAATTTAGGAGGCTATAGTCATTTTTTTACTGGAACTCAAGAGTATTTAGCTGCAATGGAAGTAGTGTTTGAGCAATATGGATTAAACATATCTAATTTAGAATCTTATAGCTTTAAATCGGAAACAGAGCTTTTCAGAAAATTAAATATGCAATATATTGAGCCGGAGCTGCGTAATTCAATTAAATATGTACAGTTAGCAGTGGAAGGAAAGCTTCCTCCTTATCTAGTTAAAGATCATATTAGGGGGGATTTACATTGTCACACTGACTGGAGTGATGGTGTGTCTAAGCTAGAGGAAATGGTATATGGGGCAGTTGAGCTGGGATATGACTATCTAGCCATAACTGATCACTCCCAATCTCTTCAAATAGCCAAAGGTCTTTCTGCTCAGCACTTAATTAAACAAGGAGAAATAATTTCTCAACTAAATCAACAGCTTGATGATTTTACAGTACTAAAAGGCATAGAAACTGATATACTACAAGATGGAGAGTTAGATTATGATGATCAGATATTAGAGGAGATGGATATAGTAGTTGCATCTGTTCACACCAATTTTCAAATGGATAAGGCTACTATGACAGAGCGAATTACTACAGCTATTAAAAATCCATTAGTAAATATTTTGGGCCATCCTACAGGGAGGATTTTGGGCAGACGAAGCGGTTATCAAGTGGATTTAGATGAGGTAATTCAAGTTGCTGCCGCTACTAATACAGTCTTGGAAATTAACTCTTCTCCCGATAGATTAGATCTAAATGCTGAGTACGCAGCTAAAGCTCAAGATGCAGGAGTTAAGCTGGCTATTAATACAGATAGTCATGGCGTGTTTAATTTAGCTGATATAGGATTTGGGTTAGCTGTAGCCAACAAGGCATGTCTGAAAGCTGAAAATATTATCAATACATATGATATCGCTGATTTGATAAAGTTTTTATCTAATCAAAAGGCATAGGGGGGATACTTTGCGAGTAATACTTTTATTTATTGATGGAATGGGGATAGGAGATTGTGATAAAGAAATAAATCCATATGTAACTGCAGAAACCCCTTTTTTAGATGAGTTTATGGGTGAGCACAGCCTTATGGTTCACGATACAGTAAAAAGAGGGGAAAATTGGGTTGTTTTCCCCTCTGACACCTGTATGAATGTTGCTGGTATTCCTCAGAGTGCTACTGGACAAACCACAATATTAACAGGAATAAATGCTGCTAAACATATTGGCAAGCATCTACGAGGATTTCCAAATTTAGAATTAAGAGAGCTTATAAAAAGGAAAAATATCTATCAAGAGCTAAAAAAGTTTGGCTTTACGTCCGCCTTTGCCAATGTCTATCGAACTGAATCATTAGATGTCTTATTAGACCAAGAAAAATATCACTCTGCAACAACAGCAGCTGCGCTTAGTTCGGGGTTGAGGTTGCGCACTATCAAAGATTTGCTTGAAGGCACAGGAGTATTTCAAGATATTACTAATAAAATCCTAGTTGACGAGTACCATTTGGATGTACCAATTATTTTGCCGGAACAGGCTGGTTTAAGGATAGCAAACTTAAGTCAGCAATATGACTTTGTGTTATTTGAGTACTTTCAGACAGATGTGGCAGGACACAAACAGGATTATGAAAAAATTAAGGAAATATTATTTGAATTAGATCAATTTATTAAAGGTATTGTAAATGCTGTTGATTTGTCTGACACGTTAGTTATCTTAACTAGCGATCATGGAAATATTGAGGATATTTCAAGCAAAAACCATACTGTAAATAAGGTGCCTACATTGTTATTAACTAGTAGATGGGAGTTGCTCAATCAAACTGTAAATAGCATAGAAGACATTGTGCCACTGATAATTAACACTCTATTAATAGGAGGAAAAAATATTGAAATTAAAGACACTGTTTGACTTAATAATTGAATTGGGAATAGACAATGACCCTAGAGAGCGAAATAAAATAACTAAAATGCTAGCAGATCAAAAGAAAGAATATGACGAGGCTAAAGAGGATGTAAAAAAAGAATATGATTTGGATAGTCTAACTAATCCTTACAGTGACACAAAGATTCTCTATGGTTCGGAAGACAAAGAAATAAATAGGGTGTTAGTGGGAATAGATATAGATGGCAGTGAAATGCTGCTAGCAGATAGGTTAAGGGAAAGAGGGCAAGAGGTTGACCTGGTAATAGCCCACCACCCGGAAGGAAAAGCATTGGCTAAGCTACATCAAGTAATGCATTTGCAGGAAGATATACTGAATAATCTTGGTGTGCCAATTAATGCTGCCGAAGCTATTATGGCTGGTAGAATAGATGAGGTAGAACGGGGCTTGTTGCCTATTAACCACAATAGGGCAGTGGATTTTGCCCGCATTTTAGATATGCCTCTAATGTGTTGTCACACTCCAGCGGATAATATGGTTAACACTTATTTAGAAAAGCTATTTGAGGAAAAGAAGCCTGAAACCTTGCAGGATGTAATCAAAACAATCAAAGAGATTCCCGAGTATCAACAAGCAATAGAGATAGGTGCAGGACCAAGAATTATCCTAGGCGCTGATAAGCGCCGATCTGGCAAAATCTTTGTTGATATGACTGGAGGTACTGGCGGCTCAGAGGATGCCTATGCGAAGCTAAGCCAGGCAGGTGTTGGAACTGTTGTAGCCATGCATATGTCAGATAAGCATCGCAAAGAAGCGGAGAAAAACCATATTAATGTTATAATTGCCGGGCATTTAGCTAGTGATTCTCTAGGTATGAACTTAATTTTAGATAAGCTTGAGCTTAAGGGTATCGAGATTATTCCTTGCTCAGGATTGACTAGGATTTCTCGCAATTAGTTAGGGAGGTAAATGTATGAGAAAGGGCGAAATTGAACTGCTCGCTCCTGCTGGAAGCTGGGAAGCTTTTGTGGCAGCAATAGAAAACGGAGCTGATGCAGTTTACTTAGGTGGTAAGCTATTTAGTGCAAGAAAATATGCTAGCAATTTTGAGATAGAGGAAATAGCTGCTGCATGCCGCTACGCCCATTTACTAGGAGCCAGTGTCTATGTAACAGTTAATACATTAATTGATCAAGAAGAGCTAGAGTCAGCTTTAGAGTTTGTCATAGAGCTGTACAATAGTGGTGTTGATGGAGTTATCATTCAGGATATGGGGTTACTACACTTACTGAGAAAAATGTTACCTCAAATGCCGCTTCACGCCAGCACCCAAATGGCGGCAATGAATTCCTACGCTGTTAAACTATTAAATAGATTAGGTCTTAATAGAGTGGTGCTTGCTAGAGAGTTATCTTTGGATAATATAAAAGCTATCCATGAAAAGTTTCCAAAAGTTGAGTTAGAGGCTTTTGCCCATGGAGCTCTTTGCTTTTCATATTCTGGACAATGCTTAATCAGTAGTCTTATCGGGGGCAGAAGTGGAAATAGAGGTGCTTGTGCTCAGCCATGTCGCTTAACCTATAAGCTGGTAGATCAACAGGGAAAAGCACTACATACTGATGAGGCTGGGGAACACCTATTAAGCCCCAAGGACCTATTCACCTTGGATATTATTCCAGAAATACTAGCTGCAGGAATAGCGTCTCTAAAGATAGAGGGTCGAATGAAAAGACCTGAATATGTAGCTACTGTAGTGCGAAACTACAGAGCTGCTTTAAAGCGAATTGAAAAGGGAAATGGACTAGACTTCCATGTTTTTTCTCAAGAGGAGCTCGAGCTCAAACAGATATTTAATCGGGAGTTTACTTCTGCCTTTATGCAAGGAAACCCTGGAAGTGATTATATCAGCTACAAAAGAGGTAATAATCGAGGTCTGGCGCTAGGAAGAGTACAAGAGGTAAATAAAACTAGCAAACAGGTTTCAATTAGGCTAGAAAATTCATTAGCTGTGGGCGATGGTATAGAAATTTGGGTATCTCAGGGTGGCAGAGTTGCTACTACGGTTGGAAGGATTTTGCTTGGGAAGGAAAGTGTTAGTGAAGCGGCTCTGGGCCAAACAGTTTTAATCGACTTGCCAAAAGCTGTAAATAAGGGAGATAGGGTTTTTAAAACTCACGATGAAAAGCTGATAGCAAAGGCTCAAGAAAGCTATTCCCAGTCGGGAGGAAGAATTCCAGCAAACCTAGAAGTGTATGCAGCTATTGGGAAACCTCTAATTATTAAAATGGAGGATGATCAGGGGAACCAAATAGAGGTGGCCAGTGAATTTATTGGTCAGCTAGCAGAAAAAAGACCGCTCACAGCGGATACACTTACTGCCCAGTTAGAGAGAATGGGTAATACCATGTTTTATCTGGGAGAAACTAAATACCATATAGATGAGCAGGTAATGGTTCCCATTAGTGTGATTAATCAACTTAGAAGAGAAGGAATAGCAGCCTTAGAAAATAAGCGATTACAATCAAAGGCAAGACCTAAAATAATTAAGCACGATATTATAGATAAATTTAGAAATATAGAAAAATCTAGCAAAGCTATTTCAAAGGGAAAAAAAATACCAGAGCTTTCGGTGGCTGTGGGAGATGAATCAGGGTTTGAGGCTGCCTTGAATTCGGGTGTTAAGCAGATTTACCTCCCCTTAGAACCATTTAGGAGCAGACCATATAGCACTAAACAAATTATAGGTCTTATCAATAAGGCCAACAAAAGAAGTGTTAAAGTTGCCTTAAGCCTTCCAAAGATAATTCACGATAATCAGGCTGAGGAAGTTATTAAAAAGATAGCCTCAATCTTAGATAGTTCAAGTCCCTGTGCTTTGCAAGTAGCCAACTTGGGTACAATTCAACTGGTTAAAGATAATTTTAAACAAGTAGCTATATGGGGAGATTACCAATTGAATGTTTTTAATAACTTGGCCATAGATTTTTTAAGCAGAGAAGGCTTGAGCCAGGTAACCTTATCACCTGAGTTAAATATGGATCAGCTTAGAAAAATTAGAAATAATAGTATGGCTACAGAATTATTAGTACACGGATCTTTACTCATGATGACCTCGGAGCACTGTGTAGTTGGCAGTCTATTGGGAGGTAGACGAACTGGTGTTGACTGCAATAAGCCTTGTAATAACAAAGCTTATGGATTACAGGACAGAATCAAATTGACTTTTCCTATGGAGCAGGATTATAATTGTCGCTCATATATCTACAATCCTAAGAAATTGTTTTTACTTGAACATTTGCATGAGCTCTTAGCACTAGGAGGCGCTATTTGGCGAATAGATTTACCAATGGCCAAGCCAGATGAAGTATATGATACTATTCAAGTGTATCAAAATTGGCTTGCCCTGGTTAACGCTGGAGGAGAGGAACAGAAGGCTATAGCTAAAAATAACAAAGAGCGGTTGAGTAAATATAGTTCTGAAGGCTTTACTAAAGGCCACTATTTTCGAGGAGTATTGGAGAATTAGGTGAAACTATGAATGATAAAAGTTTAAAGAAATTAGAATATGATAAAATAATTGATAAGCTTATAGAGTGCTGCTCAAGTTCTTTGGGGAAAAAAATAGCAATGGAATTGAGACCACTAGTCAATAAAAGTGGGGTACAAGAGCTATTGGAGCAGACTACAGAGGCTAGAGAGATATGGCGGCTTTACCCTATGGTTCCTTTGGGGGGAATTAAGGATATCCGGCAGATATTACATAAGGTTAAAATTGGTGGTGTATTAGCACCAGACATGCTACTAGATATAAATTCAACATTGTATGCAGCTAATCAGCTGCACCGATTTTGCGCTAATCTCTCAGAAAAGTATTTTCATATAAAGGGATTGGGAAAAGGCTTAACTTTGTTAAATAAACTAGAGGCAGAAATCAACAGATGTATCCACCCTGAAGGAGAGGTAGCAGATCAAGCTAGCTCTGAGCTTGGACACATTAGAAGCAGTATGCGTCAAAAGCAAGGCCAAGTAAGGGAAAAGTTGGACAGCATTGTTCGATCTATTACTATGCAAAAATATTTACAAGATCCAATAGTGACTATTCGCAATGACCGCTATGTGGTTCCTGTTAAGGTGGAATATAGAGGACAGGTGCCTGGACTACTTCATGATCAATCATCTAGTGGTGCTACCCTTTTTATTGAACCAATGGCAGTGGTAGAATTAAATAATCAATTGCGCCATTTGGAGATAAGAGAAGAGCAGGAAATTCAGAGGATTTTAGCAGAGTTAACTCAGCAGGTTGCAGTCTACCTTCCAGAACTAGCTGAAAATATAGAAATATTGGCTCAGCTGGATTTTATTTTTGCTAAGGGAAAGCTTAGTCAGAAAATGGACGCTTGGGCCCCAGCATTAAATGAAGATGGTGTCATTAGAATTAATCAGGGAAGGCATCCATTGATTACAGGTGCTGTAGTACCGACAACGGTAGAGCTGGGAGAAAAATTTGATATCTTGGTAATCACCGGTCCAAATACTGGTGGAAAAACAGTTACTTTAAAAACAGTAGGTTTATTTGTATTAATGACCCAATCTGGCTTGCATATTCCCTGCGAAGATCAATCAACTATGGGGATATTTGAGCAAGTGTTTGTTGATATTGGTGACGAGCAGAGCATAGAACAGTCTTTAAGTACTTTTTCATCCCATATGAATAACATTATCGATATTTTGCATAGCCTTACTCCCAACTCCTTAGTGTTAATGGATGAGCTGGGGGCAGGAACAGATCCTACGGAAGGCTCAGCTCTCGCTATGTCTATTCTAGATCATCTATTAGTGCATGGGGTGAAGACGATTGCTACTACCCACTATAGTGAGCTAAAGGCCTTTGCCTATGCAAACCAGCGAGTAGAAAACGCATCAGTGGAGTTCGACAGCATATCCCTAAAGCCTACCTACAAGCTATTAATAGGTATTCCAGGTCGCAGTAATGCTTTTGAAATATCTCAGAGATTAGGGTTACCAACAAACATAATTGATAAGGCTAGAGATTTCTTATCTAAGGAAGAAGTGAAAGTGGCAGACCTTATCAAAAACCTAGAAGAGAATCAAATGTTGAGTGATAGGGCTAGAGATGACGCGCAGCTGCTTAAAGAGGAAGTGGCAAAGCAATTAGATAAGCTAAAGAATAAAGAGCTGCAGTTAAAAAATCAGGAAAATGCTATTATAAGTGAAGCGCATAAACAAGCTGCTAAAATATTAGCTGATGCCAAAAGTGCTGCCAACGATCTGTTGAAGGAAATCAGAGAAGCCCGGAATAAAGTAGGGGCAGAACAAGAGCGAATAGCTATGCAGGCCAGAGAAAAATTGACTAAGCTAAGGGATAAAACTCTGGAGGACTTGGATGAAAATGTTGGGCAAATAGCAGGTGCTGTCCCAAAGGGAATTAGACCAGGTGCCTTAGTACATCTACCCAAATATAATCAAAAAGGGCAGGTGCTCACTGAGCCAAATTCAAATGGTGAGGTTCAGGTACAAGCAGGGATACTTAAAATTATGGTAAAGATAGACGAGATAAGACTGATAGATGAAAAAAAGATAGAAAAAGGCCAAAGTGTTCACGGTCACTTGGCAAAAAGTAAGGCCCAAAACATCAAAACGGAAATTGATTTAAGAGGTTGTCTAGTAGATGATGCTATGTATCAGCTGGAGAAATATTTAGATGACGCCCTTGTAGCTGGATTACCGATGGTCAGGATTATTCATGGCAAGGGAACTGGGGCTTTGAGACAAGCAATTAGAGAGTTTTTAAAAGAAGCCTCTTACATCAAGAGCTACAGATTGGGTGCTGTAGATGAAGGTGGCAATGGGGTTACTATAATAGAGATATAAGGAAAAAAGCCAACACCAGAGCATAAATTGCTAAGGTTGTTGGCTTTTTTTCTTATTATTATTTTCTATTTTATCTGTATTGCCAATTCAGGCGAAGGACTAGAACGTTCTTTAGTTATTTGATTTGTGGCAACAACCTTGTAGAAATATGTCTTGTTTAGTTCTAAATTACTTCTATCAGTGTAAGAGGTTCCTTTTGTAGTTGCCAATAAATTTTGCTCACTTATCTCAAAGCCTCTCTGTGTAGAACGATAAATCAGATATTCTACGTTGCTAGATCCTGTATGATCCCAAGTTAGGCTTACAGAAAAACGGGTTTCATTATCACCAGTATCTGTAATCAGTTGTCCTCTAATACTACTTATCGGCAAAAGAGTCTCATTTGGTTGACCAGGGGTTGGCTGGTTTATAGGTCTACTTGGATTAGGATTGGCTAGTCCCGGGTCTGAACCATCATCTGGCATATTATTTCCTGGCCACAACTGATGTTCTGGTATATTACAATAATGCTTTGGCTCTTGGCCTTTTGGAAAAGCTCTTCTTACCACATATTCTTCTGGACACCCTCCGCCATTAGCACCAATAATGGCTCTAAATAATGTGCCACCGTGGCTTGGGTGATTACAAATATCAACCATGACAGTATTATTGGGACTATGCATAGTACAAATCTCTGTAGGTTTTTCTAAATTTGCATCAGCTGGTCTCCGAGGATTACTTTCTATAGGCACAAAGGGTCTTGGTCTTTGTAAAAAAACCTTACTTTTCACATCAGGACAATATTCACTAGCTAGCAAGCCTGAAGATGCACAAATGTCTGCTCTCACCCAGGCAGTTGATATTTCAGTTGGCACATGGTCTTTGGCAAAGAGCTCAGTAATAATATACTCTGAAGGTGTAAGCTCACTGGGAAGCATTCCAGATTTTGCATCTATTTGTACACTTACAATTGTGCTAGGTCTTTCAAACTGAGAAACAGGAACATTTCTTAAGGCTTCTTCCATAGCCGCTCTAAACAGCATAGCTGGGTGATTACCTCCGTAAACCTGAAATAGGTAATGGTTTCTATCAGTACGATCATAGCCTACCCATACTGCTGCTGAATACTCAGGAGTATACCCTGCAAACCAAGCATCTCTGTTTCCGCTAACACCTCTAAATTCGGGGATGTTTGGCAGCTGAGTAGTACCTGTTTTACCAGCTACTGGACGATTCGGTATCCTTGCTCTAGTTCCAGTTCCGGAATCAACTGCAGTTCTTAGCATGTCTGTCATTAAGAAAGCAGTTTCTTCTGACATTACTACTCTCTTGGAGGGGTTAACCTCAACTAGTACTTTCCCATTTTGGTCAGTAATTTTTCTGATTGCATGATTCTCAACTAAAACCCCTTTATTTGCAAAAGCTCCGTAGGCAGTAGCCATATCTAAAGGTGATACTCCTCTAGTTAATCCACCTAACGCCATTCCCAGTACCCTATCTTGTTCAGTTAATGGTATCCCTAATCTTATCGAAAATTCAAATCCTTGGTTTACACCAATAGTATTTAATAAATCTACAGCAGTTACATTAAAGGAGCGACGCAATGCTTCTCGCATAGTCACTAATCCCCTATATTGGTCGCCTAAATTTCGAGGAGCATATACTTGGTTGCCAAATCTAAACTCCACAGGAACATCGTCTAAAACTGATCCAGGACCGTATCCAAGCTCTAGAGCTGGCCCATAGGAAGCAATAGGCTTAAAGGCAGATCCTGGCTGTCGTAGACCCTGGGTTGCTCTATTTAAACCTCGCTCAGTCACGTGATCTCTACCGCCAACTAGAGCTTTAATCTCTCCTGTACGGTGATTTACTATTGCCATAGCTCCTTCTACTTGCTTTGTTTCATTAGGCCTAGGTGCAGGAAAATTTGAGCTATTTGCAAAAGCAGCTTCAGCGGCCCTTTGCACTTGTCTATCCATAGTAGTGTAAACTCTCAAGCCCCCGGTACGAAGGAGACCGCGAGGAATACCGTGTTCATCTAGAAGCTGCTCAGCCTGATCTACTACATAATCAACGAAGTAGGGAAAAGGATGGGCAGACGGCCTTAATCCTGGAAGAGTCAGCTCTTCTGCTCTAGCCGCATCAGCTTCAGCTTGAGTAATATAGTTGTATCTTACCATGTTATTTAGCACTAAGGATCTTCTTCTCTTAGATTCATCGGGATTTCGATAGGGTGAAAGAGCATTTGGTCTCTGTACCAATCCTGCCAAGGTGGCACTTTCAGCCAAAGTTAACTCAGATAACTCTTTGCCAAAATAAGTGTCAGCAGCAGCTATTATGCCATAGGCTCCATGTCCAAAATAGACCCAATTTAAATAATGAGTAAATATCTCTTTTTTTGTATATTTACGTTCGACTTGAATAGCAAGTATAATCTCTTTGACTTTTCGCTCGATTTCTTTATCATGGGTTAACATGGCATTTCTCACAAGCTGTTGAGTAATTGTACTAGCACCTTGACTACCAAAGCCACCTCTTATATTTGCCACTACAGCTCTGGCTAAAGCTCGAAAATCAATTCCCCAATGATCATAGAAACGAGCATCTTCTATAGATAAAAAAGCATTTTGCAGGTGTTCTGGCACCTCATTGAGAGAGTTAATTGGTGTGCGATTTTCACCAGCGTGTAGTTTTGTAATTTCATTGCCTTCTATATCATAGACAAAAGTTGTTTGAGCAGTAGTAAAATCTGAAGGCTCCCACTTAGGAAGGTTTCGGGCAATAGCCATGCCTACTCCTAACCCTGTGCCAATTGTAATGAAACAAGCTAATAGAAACATTACTATTATTAAGCGGAAAACACTCAACTTTTTCTTTTCCTTTTTCTTTGCCATTACGGCTCCTCCTCTAGTAAAAAAGATATAAGCGAAAAACCTAGATTTTATTATAACATAACTTTAAACAATTAGACGAGTATAAACTTGAATAGTTTCAGAAGGAGTGACTTAGTAGATCGCTATTTTTATTAAGCCAACTCATCTAAACAGGCACAATCCAACTATAAGCAACATATATAATATATAAGCCATTTTACATATAATATTCTAATGGAGGTGATAAATTGTATAGAAGAAGAAATCAGTTTACATTAAAGCTTAGAATCGGTTTTATTATTTTTATTTCAATTGTTTTCCTAATAAGTGGATTTTTGATTTTAGAGTTAAGCTTTAGACCTACTATTACTGAGGTTGCTGAGGTAAAAGCCCGGCTTCTTGCTACAGAGGCGATAAACAAGGCAATTTATGACCAGGTTGTATCAGCAGTACATTATCAAGATCTTATTATTATACATAAAAACAACAACAATGAAATAACCATGATGCAGGCCAATACTCTTGCCATTAGAAAAATACAAGCAGAAACAACTCTTGCTATTCAAAATATACTAGAAGAGCTTAGTGCAGAAGGGTTTAAAATCCCAATGGGACAAATATTAGGCAGTAGATTATTAGCTGCTTACGGACCAAAAATTAATGTAAGGCTTATTCCTGCAGGAACAGTAAAAGTAGATATTTTAAACAGTTTTGATGAAGCGGGAATAAACCAAATAAGACATCTCATCTATTTAGACGTGGAAAGCAATGTGAAAATTGTAGTGCCACTATTTGATTCTACTGCAAAGGTTTCTACTAGAGTTCCTATAGCTGAAACAATTATTGTAGGTCCTGTGCCGGATACCTTTGTAAAACTAGATCTTGGCTCAAGCTTTTTAAATAATAGTCTTGACAATATTTTAGGAAGATAAGCTATTTGACATTTTATCAAAAACATGTTGACAGAAATTTTTGTCCCGTGATATATTGTTAAATGTCGTTCACAAGCGGTGCTGGACATATTTGCGCATAAAATATTCACAAATGATTACACTATTTACAGAAAAAATAACGCTCATAGCTTTTATTACAGCCGTCCAGCTCATTCCTCTTATTACCAGTTGACTCCTTTGTAGGCATGGTGATATGATATAAAAGTCGCTCGATACGGAACGCATAAAAAATTCCAAAAAGATGCGACAGATGGAAAAATGGTCTTTGAAAACTAAA
>CAYVRD010000029.1:0-23756 GCA_964454195.1 uncultured Clostridia bacterium | reverse complement strand
GCAGGAGGTTTTTTATCGTCAGTTAGAGCTGGCAAAACAGACTAAGCTGCCAGTGATAATTCACAACCGGGATGCCCATAAAGATATATTAGATATTCTCACCCAGTACAGGGGAGAAATTACAGGAGTGCTACATTGCTTTTCTGGAAGCTGGGAAATGGCAAAGCAATGCCTGAAGCTAGGATACTATATATCCTTGGGAGGACCTGTCACATTTAAAAATGCAGTAACACCTAAAGAGGTGGCAAAAAAACTTCCCATAGATAGGATTCTCATAGAGACTGACTGTCCCTATCTTACGCCCCATCCGTATCGGGGCAAGCGCAATCAACCAGGCTATGTAGGTTTAATTGCTCAAGAGATTGCCACAATCCGTGGTATTGAGTTGACAGAGCTTGCTGAGCAAACTACCGCCAATGGAAAGAGACTTTTTAATATAACCTAAAAAAGCCATATATAAAGCATATAGAGCTGGTGTCCCCTGATTGATGTCAAGGGGCGACAGCTCTATTTTTTTCTATCATTTCACCTTTTAAAAGTTTACTATTAGCAATTAATGGAAACAATAATAAATGAAGTATGCAAGCTACTAGCTTGGCATAAGAATTAAAATAAGCTAGTAGCCATAAAAGAGGTGATTTGTGTGTTAAAGGAAAGTAAGAAAGGCGTTTTATGGCTGACTCTAGGCTGTTTAGTGGTGATGTTCATAGTGGGTGCCTTAGGAGCTTTTATCTTCAATGAAAAACAGGTTACCATATACGTGGATGGAGAAAAGCATAATTTAGTTACCACTAGAGCTACTGTTGCAGGGCTTTTAAAGGAGAACAATATCACTGTAGCTCAAAGCGATTTACTGATTCCTGAGATGAAAGGTTTAGGATTAATAGAGGATCAGATGACAATCAATATAGTCAGAGGAACGAAAGTATTATTGCTAGTAGATGGTGAGATAAGAGAACTAACCTTGCCCTTGCCAAACGTACAACAGGTTTTGCTGCAGGAACAGATAAGCTTAGGGCCTAAAGATATGATAGAGGCAGTACTAGCCCCCGCTGGTGATAATGACCAACTTTTTATTAAGGTGACCAGACTGCGGGAGGCCACTTTAATTGAAGAGGAAGAAATAGCCTACACTACCCGTAGGCAGCCGGATTACAGACTAATGGAGGGCAAGGAGAGGGTGGTTGAAGAGGGAACAAAGGGATTACTGCGCAGAGAGGTGCAGGTCATTTACATGGATGACAAAGAGCACTCTAAAGAAATAGTAAGAGAAGAAGTTGTTCAAAAGCCTAAGCAGAGATTAGTAGTATATGGAACAGGCAAAACAGCCCCTACGACTACTTTGGCAGCGAGAGGTAGCTTATCTAACCTAAGCCAAGATGAGGTTAGACAGGTGTTGGCGGGAGCAAAGGATGTCATAACAATGGAATCCACAGCTTATACCCATACTGGCAATCGGACGGCTACAGGGATAATGCCCTATGTAGGTGTAGTGGCTGTTGATCCAAAAATTATTCCATTAGGTAGCAAGCTGTATGTGGAAGGCTACGGATTTGGCCTGGCTGCTGATACTGGTGGAGCTATTAAGGGCAATATAGTTGACGTGTTTATGGATACAAGAAAAGAAGCTATTAATTGGGGTCGCAGAAATGTAAAGGTATATATTTTAGAATAACCGAATATTATTAAAGGAGCTTGCCAACGGGGTCAGGCTCCTTTAGCTTTATAGCTATAAAGAGTCCTCTTTGACAAGATTGTGAAAATAAGTTAAAATTAGATCAGTACTTGAACACAAAAGCAGGAAGCTAGTATGTTAAGGGGGGATTTAAACCTATGACAACGTTGCTTCGCAAGTGGGAAGAGGCAAAAACAATACATAAAATTATCGGTGTGAGCTCTGGTCTGGTAATTTTGGGAGCTCTTTTTCTGTTTATCTTCGTAGGTATTCCAAACAATGTAGAAATTCATGCCGACGGGGAGGTTTTGAACTTACGTACCTGGGACAAAACTGTAGCCCAAGTATTAGAAAAAAGTGAGATTATATTACAACCTGCTGATGTGACAATACCATCCTTAGACACTCCTATAGAAAAGGGTGCACTGATTCAAGTA
This sequence comes from uncultured Clostridia bacterium, assembly GCA_964454195.1. Taxonomy (GTDB): domain Bacteria; phylum Bacillota; class Desulfitisporia; order Desulfitisporales; family JAWSUQ01; genus CAYVRD01. The sequence goes on along the minus strand of CAYVRD010000029.1, from coordinate 21,644 downwards.
ATCAGAGCATTTCCCGTATCTATCCTGGTGGGAGAGGAAAAAATTGATATTCAAACCACACCTTCCACGGTAGAAGAAGTGCTAAAGGCAAACCAAATAGCCCTGGGAGAACACGACCTAGTATCACCTAGCTTGAGGGATTATCTTACTCCTGAAGAAAATATTGTGGAGATTGTAAGGGTAAGCCACGAAAGGGTGACGAAGGATATAAAGGTATCCTTTACAACCCAGTATATGGATGACAATAACGCTGTACAGGGAATTAACAGAACGGTACAGCAGGGCAAAGAAGGCTTGAAACAACAAGAATATAAGATTACCTATCATAATGGTATAGAAGTAGAGCGAGAGCTAGTAGCTGAAAAGGAAGTTCGCAAAGCAGTTTCTCGAATTATAGCAAAGGGAACTCAGCCTAAGGTGATGGTTGCATCTCGGGGCAATGATAGTTTCCGATACCGACAAGTTATCTCTATGGAGTCCACTGCCTATACTCATACAGGTAACCGAACCTCTACAGGTATCTATCCCTACGTTGGGGTTGTGGCAGTTGATCCCAAGGTTATACCATTGGGTACCAGGGTTTATGTAGATGGCTACGGACATGCGCTAGCTGCCGATATTGGCAGTGCTATAAAAGGCAATAAGATTGATGTATTTTTGGAAACCAGAGCCGAGGCACGTCGCTGGGGCAGGAAGACTGTGAAAGTATATGTTTTGGAGTGACAGCTAATTGATTAAAGAGGTCATCGTAGTTGAAGGAAGAGATGATGTACAGGCGGTTAAACGGGCGGTAGATGCAGAAACCATTATCACCAATGGCTTTGCCTTGTCAAAAAATACGATAAGGCTCATCAAAGAAGCCAAAGAGCGCTGTGGAGTAGTAGTTTTTACTGACCCCGACTTTGCGGGGGAGCAGCTGCGAAAAAGAATTGATAAACTGGTGCCTGGCTGTAAGCACGCCTTTTTGCCTCGGGAGGAAGCTACTCACAATCAAGATGTGGGAGTGGAGAACGCCAATCCCGAGGCTATTCGTTTGGCCTTAACAAAGGCCCGCTGTCAAGAAAAGGAACCCACCAAAACCTTTGACTATCTGGATTTGGTGCAGTGGGGATTGGTGGGGCAGGATAATTCCCAGGCCCTTCGAGGAGTCCTTGGCAGAAAGCTGGGCATCGGCTACAGCAACGGAAAGCAATTTTTAAGCAGATTAAATAATTTTGGAGTAAGCAGGGCAGAATTTGAACAGGCGGCAAAGGAAATACGGTTACGGGAGCGTCAAAATGGTAGCTAATCTTACTAAACCCTCAGTTGTCATGGATATAATTAACAAACATAACTTTAAAATAAGCAAAAGCTTAGGACAAAATTTTCTAGTGGACGAAGGAATTCGCCAAAAAATTGTCGCTAGTGGAGATTTAAGTGAAGCAGATGTGGTAGTTGAGATAGGTCCTGGACTAGGGGTACTAACTCAAGCTTTGCTGGAAAAAGGCTGTTATGTTATCGCTATTGAGCTGGACAAACGGGTAGTGCCTATTCTTGAGGAGAATTTCAAGGAGTACGAAAAATTTTTCCTGATAAATGAGGACGTGCTCAAGGTAAACTTAGACTCCTTAGTAGCTGAAAGATTGGGAAAAAGGGCCTACAAGGTTATGGCTAACCTACCATATTATATTACCACACCTATTATAATGCACTTAATCGAGAGCAGATTTAATATACATAATATGGTTTTTATGATGCAAAAAGAAGTAGCAGAGCGAATAGTGGCAGAGCCGGGGACAAAGGCATATGGAAGTCTCAGTGTGGCAGTACAGTATTTCACCCAGCCCCAGCTAGTGCTAAAAGTACCTAACACAGTTTTTATTCCAAAGCCAGAGGTGGAATCATCAGTAGTTAAGTTCTTACCAAGAGCAAATCCGCCGGTTAGCTTAAAGAATGAAAAGCTGTTTTTTAAAGTAGTCCGGGCTGCCTTTGGTCAGCGGCGCAAGACTTTGCAAAATGCCCTTGCCAGTGGCTTAGCTATGGAAAAGCTGCAGGTTTTCGATATTCTTACCTCCATTGGTATAGATGAGAATAGAAGAGGTGAAACCCTATCTATACAAGAGTTTGGCCAACTAGCCAATGCATTTGCTGAAAAGCTCTCCTAAGGAGGGCTTTTTGATTTATACCAAAAGCTTTATTAATTTTTAATTATTCAAAGTTTAAAAAGAAGGAATTTTCTACCTAATGTGGAATAGTGCATAATATTGGATTGGGGAACATGGAAAAGGAGTGTGAAGTTTGATGAGGGAAGAAGATATGGATGTTTTATATGAAAGGCTTAGGGAAAAGGGTATCAGGCTTACTCCCCAGAGAAAACTGATCTTAGACCTGTTAAAGAATTCAGAAGAGCACTTGACAGCAGAAGAAATTTACCAAAGTATTAAGCAGCAGCTACAGCCTATTAGCTTGGGCACTGTTTACAATACCTTACATAAATTAAAGGAATCTGGCGTTATTCAAGAGCTTACCTACGGAGATATGTCTAGTAGATACGACGGTGTTTCTAGGCCCCATTATCACGTCACTTGTGTCAACTGTGGTAAAGTGGTAGATTTTCATTGGGAGGTATTAAAGGAACTAGAGAAGGAAGCTAGTGTAGCAACCGGATTCTTTGTAAATTCCCACCGCATGGAATTTCATGGCTTATGTCAACAATGCCAAGCAGAGCAAACTAGTGAATCCTTAACCTCTTAAAAGTTCTTATTTTTTTGCCATCAAAGATTCGGCATGTTCAGCGTGGCGAATTTTCATTTTATTTTGGTACTTTCCTTGTTTCTGCACCTCTGTATCCTTAGCAACATAAAATATCTCAAGACATATCATTCAGGGGTGAAGTAAGTGTGTGAAATAAAAAAAGGGCAAATAGTAGGAAGAAAATCATATGGTTCTGACGTCCATTTTATAGTGGAGGAAGTTTGCGTGCTAGAGGAAGGTCAATATAAGGCTTTTTTAAAGGGTCTAGATATACGCCTCTATGCAGATGCTCCAATAGAGGACTTGGAAGTAATACCCCAACAGAAAATTAATGAGCAGCATCTGCGATTTACGAGAGAAAACGCCGCCTGTATGCAGCGCATAATGAACAGAAGAAAGCAAGAGGAGGAGAAATTCTTAAGCAGGTCAAAAAAAAAGCCAACAGCTAGAGTAGGGACTTTTTTCAACGTTCCGGGAAGGGTGCTCCATTTAGATGGAGATAAGAGCTATTTGGAAAAGTGCATGGCTAACTACAAGCAACTAAAGATAGAGGCCTATGGCTTTGCTATTCCCGAAGGAGAGCAGGCTGACGTGGTTCAAGATTATTTGCGCCAGTATCAGGTTGACTTGGTGGTACTTACAGGGCATGATGCCCTTATCAAAAACAAAAAAGATTTTCAGAGCTTGGAAAGCTATCGCAACTCGAAACACTTTGTTAATGCAGTACGTCGGGCTAGACAATTGGAACCATCATTAGACGATTTAGTGATTTTTGCTGGGGCCTGTCAATCCCATTATGAAGCTCTACTGGGGGCAGGTGCAAACTTTGCCAGCTCGCCCCAACGAATTCTTATCCACGCCTTTGATCCAGTATTTGTGGTGGAGAAGATAGCCTATTCTTCTATCCGCGATATCTTGTCTCTCAATGATATCATAGATAACACTATTACCGGTATTGATGGGATAGGCGGGATAGAAACTAAAGGGAAATTACGGCTTGGCTATCCTAAATCGCCATATTAAGAGAATATTGGCATAATTCTATAAAATGACAAAAAAATCACTTAAAATTGACCATTTTTAATATTGACAGACTAAGCTTAGGTGAAGTATAATATTTAGATTTCTTGACAAAACCAGCTCTCTGTGGTAAAATAAATTATACTTGGAAGAGAGGTGGTTTATAGTGCCGAATAAGCTGCTGTTGGCAAATATCAAAGAGGATTTAGCCGCTCATGTGGGATTCAAAATAAAACTTAGAGCAAACCGTGGGCGAAAAAAAATAGTTGAGCGGGAAGGAATTCTGGAGAGCACTTACCCCCATGTGTTTGTGATTAAAATTGACGAAGAGAAAAACTATGTTCAGCGAGTATCCTATAGCTACACAGATGTTCTTACCGAGTCTGTAGAACTAACTCTATGCAAAGCCGAGGGAGATATCAGAGTAGACGCCAAGACGTCATAATTAAATATATCAAATCCATAGAAAAATCGGGCCATGCCCGATTTTTTGTGCTTCACATAGCTAAAATTACCAAAAGAAAATATGAGAAGAAGGTAGAATTAGAATAACTGCAAACATAACACCTGGAGGGAACTAGTATATGAAGAAAATCATAAAAAAAGGAATGGGTCTCGTATTAGCAACGGCTTTTGCATTATCTACCTTTGTAGCAATAGCAGAAGCCAAAACTATTCGAATTGTATACCGGGTTACATATGGCAGTCAACCTACAATTACTTTTTTAGTAAATGGTGGTTCAGCGAAGGGTTTTTTGTTTACCCAGCCTTTGTTTTGCAGCAGCTCAAAAATATGCAAAATAAACTAGAACTATTTCACTGAATTTGTCAAATTACATACAATAATATTAGAAGACAATGAGGCACCAATTATAGTCGTTTTAGGGAGGGGGAAAAAAGGTGAGCAGCTTAGTAAAAAAAGGCTTTTATATAAATGAAGACCAAATGGAGCAACTGGCCACGCTAGTGTACAATTCCCGCAAGGATCAAAAAAGGTTTATCAATGAGAGCATGGTAGTGAGGATTGCCTTAGAGCTACTTTTTAAAGCTCCATTGGATTTTAGCCAATTTACCAATGAACAAGAAATTAGAGACTACCTGCAAAACGCAGCTGTATTCCTAAAGTGAAAAAAAAGAAAATGGATATGGGAAGATGCTACCCCCTATCTCCTATAGCATATCTGGCCTGGAATCGGAATAGGATATGTTGATGGCTGGAATAGGGTGGTGATTAGTTTGGAGAAAAAAAGCAGTGGATTGCTAGGCCAAGATGTACTTTATATTAAAAATCAAAATAACATGTGGTGGCTTAGGGTTACCGATGGACAGCTGTGGGGACGCAAATCTATAGACCGAGGGCACAGCTGGAATCAATGGATTACTTTGGTAGAGGATTACCATGGTTTCTTTTCCTTTACCTTAGGTGGAGAAAGTATGCTGCATATGAGCTGCAAGGGTAGCGGGGGAGCACTGGTATATATCTGCTGGCAGGAGGATGAAATACTAGCTGACACTCTGGCAGAAGAATGGCTGGACCAGGGGCGAATAATCTATCAGAGCATATTAGTAGACGGAGAAGGGGCAGTTAGTATAATATACTTTACCGACAACCCCATTGAACACCTGTGGCAGATTAAGCATGCTCCCAGAGAAAATGACAGGTGGGACTTGCCTACTATAGTTGACCAGGGAGTAGGTCCAGGACAGAATCAGGGGGCCTGTGCTGTAGATCAGCAGGGGAAAATTCATCTAGTTTATCAGACCTACCAGGACAACAAGTACCAGCTAGCTTATCGAGACAGAGACAAGTCTACCCGGAGCTGGAGTGAAAAGGCTGTCATTACAGATGCAGACAGAAGTAACCTTTACCCCTGTGCCGTAGTAGACCAGCAGGGAACCTTTCATCTCACCTGGATTAGATCCGATGGTATGAACTATCGAGTGATGTATAGAAGAAAGACTAGGGGTGGCTGGATGGTAGGAGGCTGGCAAAAGGAGATGTTCCTTTCCCAGGCTGAAGTAAACTCCTATAATCCTATTATAGGAATTACCCAGGAAGAGGTTTTGGTGCTGTGGCAACAGCTAGATGGAATATTTAAATGCGTATCCTACGATCAGGGAAAAAGCTTTAAAGACCCTGTGCTGCAAGAAAAATTTGAAAAACTAAACTATAAAAACCTACTATCTATTGACTCCTATAAAAATAAAGGGCTGACAACTATGGAGACCTTTAACACGGGCAGCACGGCTATTGCGCTGCTAGCCACAATTTATGAGCAGCAGCTAGATGAAGAAATGGAGCCCATAGTAGCACTGACTCAGCTGCAAGAAGGCAACTCTCTCAGCTTGACCAATGGGGAGTACCTGGCTCAAGATTATGGGCAAAAGGGTTTGGCCCAATATCTGAAAAAAATTGATGGCAACTTTCAGAAGCTAGTCTTTGAAACCGAGGATGTGAGGCTAACAAACCTTCAGATGAAAGAGACAATGGTAGAGCAAGCGGCAAAAATTACAGCAGCTAATCAGGAGCTGGAGGAGGCAAACAGTAATCTTTCAAGCGCCAAAGCAAATGCCCAGGCTCTACAAAAGGTTCTTGATAGCCTAAAGCAAGCAGTATCTAGAGGAGAGAGAGAAAAAAAAGCTTTGGCTGAGGAAAAGATAAAGCTAGAGAAAAAGCTACGCCAGCAAGAAGGAAAAATTAGTGCTCTGCAAAATCAACAGGAGACCCTTCATCAGCAGCTGGAACTTCAGGAAAAGGAAAACAGCAAGCATCTGAAAGAGCTGGTTAAAGAGCTGGACCTAAAGGTTAAACGTATCCGAGAGCTGGAGGATACAATAGAGCAGATGAACAACGCGCCACTGTGGCAAAAGCTCCTTAGGAAAAACTAGGATATAGATAGCATAGCTATGATAATATGCATATTTAGCATGATGCTCAATATATATAGCTACTAAGGGCTACTATAGTCTTTAACTCTTTTTGTAAAAATACTATAGCTTTTGATAGAATAAACTGGGGATAAATCTCCAGTTTATTTTTTTTAAAAGAACTAAACTAAATAACAGGAGGTAAAAGACGTGAAAAAAAAGGCAGCTCAGGTTACCCTTGTTACCGCACTAGCAGCAGGTTTGTTGCTTACCACTACTATGGCCGAAGCCAGTACCCTAAGGTGGCCCGACCCAGCTTGGTATGCCCAGTTTAGCCAGCTTACCCAGACTCAACAGGTTACAACCACCAATACCACAGTTAGCCCAACTACCGATGCTACCAGCCCTCTTACTGCTCAGGAACGACAATCTATTGATCTGATCAATCAAGAGCGTTCCCGGCGAGGAATCGCCCAGCTGACTGTTGATGGGGAGTTAAGTAAATGGGCTCGGATTAAAAGCCAGGATATGGTGAACAACAACTACTTTGCCCATCGATCCCCCACCTACGGAAGTGCTTCCCAGATGCTAAAAAATGGCGGAGTGAAAGTGCGCTTTGTGGGAGAAAACCTGGCTAAATCAGGCAGTGTTGCAGGAGCCCACAGCTCATTGATGAACAGCAGCATTCACAGGGCAAACATACTGAATACTAGCTACACCCATGTAGGAGTAGGTATAGCCTATAAAGGCTCAACCCTCTATATCACCCAGCATTTTGCAGCAAAATAGTAACTATAGCTTATAGCTATTCTTGTATAACAAAAGCAAAGCAGTCTTCTACAGCATTGAAGCTGATAGTAGACTGCTTTTTGTTTTATCTCTTTAAAATGTAGATGGCGTAGTCTAGCAGGTTTTTATTAGACTGAAGAATTGTTTCTTTAGGGTAAGCCTTATAAAGAGATACCTTTAGAGAGCGGGAATTACATTCAATAAACCAGAGGCGGCCTGTTTTGTCTAAGCCCACATCGATGCCAATTTCACCATTGGCTCCATAGGCCTTCTCAATACAGCTGTATGCCCTATTCAGGAAGTTATAAAGTCTGCCCTCCAGCTCCCTTAGCTCTGTACTAGAGTAGCCTAGCATGTTTTTGAAGAAGTCTTCAAAGGTGTAGCTTGCCGCGTGGGTAGTTACAGGGGCATTTTTTTTACTTACTCTCACCGGCACAGCAGTTACCTTTAGAATTCCATGACCATCCTTTTGTACCTCAGCCCGCAAATCCACAATACTGTCATCAACGGTAACTAAGTCAATAGCCTCCTGAATAATAAAGCTTTTTGAGCCAAAAAATCTTTGGATGCTTTTAATGAGACTGGGGAAGTCTTTTTTTTTATGGATCTGCAGCTTGTGGATTAGGGAGCTGTATTTATACTGACCCCTTGGCAACCTAGCTACACAGATAACCTGCCTACCCCTTCCGCCATGACAAGCCTTTAGGTATACCTTTGAGTAACGATCAAGCATTCGACTCAGGTCCTCAGGCTTTGTATATAGGCAGGTTTCTGGAAGGTGCTGCTTGAAGTTTTCTTCCTTGACTAAATTCTCATACACCTCCCATTTATTGAATTTTTCAGGATAATTGAGCCACCTAACATTATACTTTTTCAGCTCCTCTTCAAGATGGTCTAATAAAAGCTGATCCTTCTTTGAGGTGGTGTGTCGCTGATAGATTACGTTGGGATAGGCAAACTCTCCTTTTCTCCACAGACCTCGATGGCTATCATAATAGGTGCCTGTTATTGTTTTTTTCTTGTAATTCACATCATGGCAGGAAAAAAAATACAGAGTTAGCTTGGCGTTGTCGTTGACTTTAGCCAAGTCCTCCAGCCTAGGCAAGGCTTGTTGCTGCAGCAGCCCATTGACTAAGGATTTTCTAATCCATACTCCTAGAATAGGCGGCTTTTGTTGATTATCTTGTATACAAATATCCATGGGATTCCCTCCAATTTAACAATAACCAGTAAACTGGCTTAAAAGCAGCCAGTCTACTGGTTATTATTGTTTGGTAAATCATAGGTCTTCTTAAAGCTGTTACTTGCAGGGGTGACAGCCAGGCTTTCCAGAATTACCGGTATTTACTGGGTTGCCAATAGGCGGCCTTTTTTGAGGCGGGTAGGGAGGCCAATCGGGAACGTAATCATCGGGGCATTCTCCTAAAACTGCACATTCGGGTGGCGGTGGAGCATAGCCATAGGTTGGAACTAGTAGCTGAACCTCTGCTTCCAGCTTAATAAGTACCAAGATACCTACGCAGCAGGTAACTGAGACTACAGTTTCCTCCTCGTTAGTTTCCAGATCGGCAATAAAGCATAGCAGACACTCGGGATAAACGTGGGCCTGACAATCTAGGCCTGCTTCACCTGCCCGAGGAATGCTTAGTACTTTAACGATACCTTCAACCAACTCACAAACCACTTCTCCCACCTGCTGACCTTGGGTATTTACTAATCTGGTGCACACTTCTAGGTCAAAGGATACTCTTACCATACCAGGAGAGACTATTTCACACTCCACATTAAGGGCAGCTGCAGATACACACTGGGCAGTCAAGTCGTTGGTGGCGACGGGGACTTCAAACTCAATTCCCTCCACCTCTTCAACCTGAGTGTGCATGCACTCTTGGAAAACCTTTTTTACCTTAATAATGTCGATTTCAGTAGGTGGCGGACATACAGGGACGCCATCTATGATTGGACACGGACCGGGTTGAACCGGGAACACTGGGTGATGTTTCCTATCAGACATATTAACAGATACCTCCTTAAGATTATGTTGGGTTTAATGTCAATATATCCTATGTTACATGCATATATTGTGTGTCATGAGAATAAACATTTTTGAAGAATACAGGACCTAATAGCCATTAAAAGCTGCAAAATTATAGCACCTATAAGCAATCACCACCATAGAATACTAAGAACCATCATAATGAACATTTTTTTTGTTTGAAAGGAGGCGAGAATGAAACACATAGTATGTCGCCATGCATATAGTATATAGAAATTTCTGAAAGGAGGAAAAGACCATGCCTACTAATCAATTAGATTTAGTGCGAAGATTGTTGAAGGTTGAAAATGTGGTCGGTGAGCGGGCTACCCAAACTACTGTAGTAAACGATATTACTTTTCCAGCTAGGGTAAAAAAAATCTGGGATGTGCAAGCTGACATCAGAGATATCAGCTATCAAGTAATACCTGACAAAGTAATAGTAGAAGGAGTTGTTCATAAGCAGGTTTTTTGGGTTAGAGAGGGAACGAATGAAGTGTTTGAAAAAACGGTGGAGGAATCCTTTGTGGCTCATGTGGATATTCTGGGAGCCAGACCAGGGATGAATGCCCAGGTGGAGTCGAGAATTGAGTATGTGGCTCATGATGATATCGCGGATAATCCACTCCATCGCCAGGAGGAAGGAGATTTTGGCATTCCCCAAGGAGAGGCAAAGCATTGGTGTCCACCCACACCCACACCAACTCCCACACCCACACCCACACCCACTCCAACTCCTCTGCCCATTGTGGATACTTGGAGACAGACTGTAGTATTAGAAGTCTTTGTAAAGGTAACTGAGACTATTCAATTAGAGGTAATTACCGATGTAATTGCACCCCCACAGTTAAACATGGAGATTATCAGAGAGCTACTTAAGGTTCAAAGCGTAATCGGAGAAGATTCCCAGCAAATCTCCTTAGTAAAAGACATTCAGTTTCCCAGAAGGGTTAAACATATTAGGGATGTAACTACCCGCATTGAGGATGTGACCTATACAGTAGTGCAAGACAAGGTAATTGTGGAGGGCAACCTACACAAGCAAATATTCTATGTGGAGCAGGATACCGGGAGACTATTTGAAATAGGGGTAGATGAGCGTTTTACAGGCTTTGTAGATGTTCCGGGAGCCAGACCTGGCATGAACGTCCAGGTTACGGTGGACGTGGAGCATGTGGCCCATGAGCTTAGAGACGGATCCCCTCAAACCGGATTTATAAGGGCCCGTCAAACTGCCATCTTAGAAATATTCGTCAAAGTGACAGAAGAGCTGCAGATTGAAGTAGTTGTAGATGTGATTTGCGATTGTGTAGATGTGTTCCGCGAGCTGTTAAAGGTTCAGGCAGTAGTGGGAGAGGGGCAGCGCCAGATTACCCTGCGACAGGATGTGGAGTTTGACCAACCAGTGAGTAATATTGTGGATGTGGTTACCAATGTGGAGATTATCCGCACTGACACCACAATCATCAATGACAAGGTAATTGTGGAGGGTATTCTAAAGAAGCAAATATTCTATGTAAGTGCAGAGGATGACGCCATCTATGAGCAAAGTGTGGAAGAGCGTTTCACAGGCTTTGTGGATATTCCAGGGGCTAGACCTGGATTCAACCTGCAGGTATTCCCAGAGGTAGAGTATGTGGCTCACGATCCAATCCCTGGTCAGCCTGCCAACTTTAGAAGACAAACTGCTGTAATTGCTCTATTTGTCAAGGTAACCGAGTCGGTGCAGATTGAGGTTGTGGTAGATGTTATTCTGGGAGTGGTTCCCACACCAGTGCCACCTACACCCACACCAACACCAGTACCGCCCACACCTACGCCAGTGCCTACTGTTTGTTCACCTAGCTTTACCATTTATATAGTTAAGAGGGGCGACACCTTGTTTAAGATTGCTCAGCGCTTTGGTACAACTGTCAACGCTATTTTAGCCGCTAATCCCCAAATTACCGATCCAAACCGAATCGACATTGGTGACAAAATTTGTATCCCAAGAATTATTACCGGCAAGGGCTAGGTTGTCAGCAAAAATGCTTAGAGAACAAGCTGCCAGTGAAACCACTGGCAGCTTTGCTGTATTCTTATTCTCCTGCATATTTTTCTACATAGAAGTCAAACTAACTTATAAGTATAAGTTAGTTTGACTTAAAAGGGGGCATTTAATTAAATGCACATCGTATGTTGTATTAAGCAGGTACCCGATACCACAGAAGTTCGGATAGATCCCAAGACTAATACCCTGGTGCGCGAAGGAGTGCCATCTATCGTCAACCCTTACGACATTCATGGAGTAGAAGAAGCGGTGAGGCTAAGGGAGCAGCACGGAGGGAAGGTGACTATTGTCAGTCTAGGTCCTCCTCAGGCGGAGGAAGCTCTAAGGCGGGCAATTAGCTTTGGCGCGGACCAAGCCATTTTGATTACCGACCGCTCCTTTGCCGGCTCGGACACCCTGGCCACCAGCTACGTGATAGCTCAAGCCTTAAAAAAGCTAGGGGAAAAGGAGCCTATCGATATAATAATCTGCGGTAAGCAAGCCATCGATGGCGATACAGCTCAGGTGGGACCAGGCATAGCAGTAAGACTAGGCATGACCCAGCTTACCTATGTGATGAAGGTGGAGAAGGTAGATTTGGAAAAGAGAGAAATCTATGTCCACCGCAAGCTAGAGGGGGAAAAAGAGATTGTAGCTGCCCAGCTACCGGTGCTGTTGACAGTGATGAAGGATCTCAATGAGCTGAGATATTCCAGTCTGCCTAATCTGATAAGAGCAGCCCAATATCGACCTATCCAATGGACGAGAGCAGACTTGGAGATAGACGAAGAAAAAATAGGCCTAAAGGGATCTCCTACTACGGTGCGGAAGGTCTATGCTCCGCCAGCTAAGGAAAAGGGTCAGATGTACAAAGCTGCCGAGCAGTCAGTAGAACAGATTGCCGGAGAAATTGTAGACAAGCTTCTAAAGACTAAGCTGGTGGCAGATAGGTAGCAGCTTTTAGCCTGATAATAGAAGGATGTGAGCTAACTAATGGTAGTTAAGTACGACAAAGAAAAATGTATTGGCTGTGGCTTGTGTATGGAGACCTGTCCTTTTAAAGCCCTTATTTTATCTGATGGAATTGCTGAGGTCAGGCCCGAGTACTGTACTGATTGTGGAGCCTGTGTCAAGGTCTGTCCTACCAGTGCCTTTGAAGTGACTAAAAAACGCGAGAAAATGTCTAAAGAAGAGCGGGAAATGGTGGTCCGACAAAAGGAAAAGGCAGTAGAGATTCACCAGGAGCTAGAGCGGTATCAAGGGGTCTGGATATTTGTAGAGCAGGTGGAGGGAATAGCAGCCCCGGTATCCTGGGAGCTAATGGGTGCCGGAAGACTATTGGCAGAAAAGCTAGAAACTAAGGTGGCTGCAGTGATTTTAGGCCACAAGGTAGAGCATTTGGCTCAGGAGGCCTTTTCCTATGGTGCCCATATGGTCTATCTAATGGAATCCCCGGTGCTTAAGGATTACCGCAACCAAGCTTACACCCACGGCGTGGTTCAGATGGCTAGCAAACATCATCCCGAGATATTCCTCATAGGAGCAACCAGCCTAGGGCGGGACTTGGCGGGCTCGGTGGCCACCTATCTGGAAACTGGTCTCACGGCAGATTGCACTGAGCTGGATGTGGAGAGCGAATCTCGGTTCCTGCTCCAATCTAGACCGGCCTTCGGGGGCAATGTAATGGCAACTATCCTTTGTCGGCATCACCGTCCCCAAATGGCTACAGTGCGACCTAGAGTTTTAGAGCTACCCCAGCCTCAAGAAGGTAGGACAGGAGAAGTTATCAGAGAAGAGTTTAACATGCAGGAAGAAAAAATTACAGCTCGCCTGGTGGAGCGCATTAGAGAGAAGGGCAAGGGCACTTACCTGGACAAGGCTGAGGTGATAGTTGCAGGAGGGAGAGGGATAGGCAGCAAGGAAAACTTCCAAAAGCTTAAAGACTTGGCTGATATGTTGGGGGGGACCTTGGGAGCTAGTCGAGCTGCAGTAGATGCAGGTTGGATAGGGGTGGAGCATCAGATAGGCCAGACGGGAGTAACTGTCAGGCCGAAGCTTTACTTTGCGGTAGGACTTTCGGGGGCCATACAGCATTTAGTGGGCATGCAGACCTCAGATGTAATAGTAGCAGTAAACAGTGATCCTGAGGCCGAGATATTTAACGTAGCTACCTATGGCATAGTGGGAGACTGGCAGCAGGTGATACCTGCTTTGACAGAGCAGTTTAGCCAAAAGCTTTAGCAAGGGGTGATATGAATGTCAGATAAATTTGATGTAATTGTGGTGGGAGCAGGGCCGGCTGGAATAGCAGCTGCCTATGTGGCGGCCAAGGCTGGCTTAAAGGTAATTCTCTTTGAACGGGGAGATCATCCAGGAGCAAAAAATATGATGGGCGGGGTGCTGTACCGACAGCCCACTGAAGAGATAATACCTGAGTTCTGGAAAAAGGACGCCCCCTTGGAGCGCCATATTGTAGAGCAGCGGGCCTGGGTATTGGACAAGGACTCGGCAGTAACTGTAGGCTACAAGAGCTCCAAGTACGGGCAAGAGCCCTACAATAACTTTACTGTGCTCAGAGCTCGATTTGACCGATGGTTTGCTAAACAGGCAGTAGAGCAGGGAGTTCTGCTGATAACTGAGACGGTGGTGGAGGAGCTGCTATTTGAGGGAGAACAGGTAATTGGCGTGCGGACCGGTCGAGACCAAGGCGATGTATACGGCAAAGTAGTGATTTTAGCTGAGGGAGTTAACTCTCTGTTGGCTCAGAAATTTGGCCTGCAAAAGCATATCCCCTCAGAGCAGCTAGCTGTAGCAGTAAAAGAAATAATAGCCTTACCCAAGGTGACTATTGAAGATAGATTTAATGTGGACAAGGGTCAAGGAGTGACCATAGAGTGCTACGGGGAATCTACTAAAGGGATGGTAGGGACAGGATTTATCTACACCAACAAGGACACCATCTCAGTAGGTGTGGGGGCTATTATGTCTCAAATGTTAAAGCGAAAAATTGCTCCCTATCAGCTGCTGGAGCAGTTTAAGCAGCATCCCCTTGTGAAGCCCCTATTGGCAGGAGGCGAGGTAAAGGAATACTTGGCCCACATGATACCTGAAGGAGGGTATAAGGGCATGCCCAAGCTGTATAAGGGCGGCATCATGGTAGTGGGAGATGCAGCTATGCTGGTCAATGGAATCCACAGAGAGGGCTCTAATTTGGCCATGATATCGGGAAAATTTGCGGCAGAGACAGCTATAAAAGCTATAGAAAAGGGAGATAGCTCAGCTAAAGGGTTAGCCTTGTATCAAGAAAAGCTTAACAACAGCTTTATTGTCAAGGATTTGCAAAAGTATCAGCACATTGGCACCTTGACCGAGGAAAACCCCCACTTTTTCACCCTTTATCCCCAGTTTGCCAATTATGCCGTCCACGAGCTAATGAAGGTGGACAGCATTCCCAAGAGGGATAAACAGAAAAAAATCCTGGCTAAATTGCGAAAGGAACGGGCGCTGTGGAAGGTTTCTCGAGACATATTTAAGCTATGGAGGGCTATGGGATGAAGCTAGAGGACAAGCTGTTTTTAATCAGATTTCAGCCAGACCACCAATCCCACATTAGAATTAAGGACGAGCATGTTTGCCTCACCGACTGCCAGGACAAATGGTGCACCTTCATTTGTCCTGCCAAGGTGTATGATTGGGAGGAAAAAGAAATTAAGGTGGCCTACGAGGGCTGCGTGGAGTGTGGTACTTGCCGCTACGGCTGTCTATTTGACAATATCGAGTGGAAGAATCCCCGGGGAGGCTATGGAGTGATGTACAAAAACGGCTAGCCCATTAGGGTGGGATTATTTACAAAGAGGGTTTAGAGGGGCCTTCGTTGAACATGGTATGTATACATAGAGCTTGTCTATTTTATACAAAGGAGTTATACATACTATGTCAGTAAAGGTCATTTATGAAACAGAAAAGATTACCCAGGTTCGGAAACACCTCAAAGACATGAATCGGGAGGAATTGGACTTTGTAGAGTACCTGCTAGATCAAGAAAAGGAGCGGCGAAAAAACGATGTGTATACCCAGTTTCTCTTAGAGATCCAGCATTTTAAAGAAAAGCATTAATAAAGCTAATTTTCTTTTGTCATAAACCACCCCCAAAGGCGTATGATGTCTTTGAAGGGAGGGTTTTGCTATGGAAAGGGTTTCGGTTATTATCCCCTGTAGAAATGAAAAGCCTCATTTAGAGGCAATGCTCAAATCTATGGAGCAGACTCCAGTGGAGGATATTCTAGAAGTAATAGTAATAGATGATGGGTCTGAGGATGGCTGCTGTGACTTTCTAAAGGAGGCTCCTGAGAAGGGAAAATGGCCTGTTAGGCTGGTGAGTACCAAGGATCAGGGGCCAGCAAAAGCAAGAAATTTAGGAGCAGAGCTGGCCCAGGGAGAGCTGCTGCTATTTTGTGATGCCCACCTGCTGATTAACGATTTCCAGTGGATTAGCGAAATTAAAAGGGGCTTTCAGTTGGCTGGTCAGCACACTGGAGCCATTTGTCCCGGCATTGGGGCTACCACTAACAACGAAGCGGTGGGCTACGGAGGCACCTTAGACAGCAACCTGGGATTTAACTGGCTGGCAAGGCCTAAGGAGGTCAAGCCAGTGCCCATAGGACCGGGAGGATGTCTGGCAGTCAAAAAACAGGTGTTTCAAGACTGTAAGGGCTTTGAACAAAATTTTCCCACTTGGGGATTTGAAGATGTGGAGTTTTCCTTGCGCATGTGGCTATTTGGCTATGAGGTGGCAGTTCAGCCTAGTACCATGGTACTTCATGAATTTCGTCGCCAGCACCCCTATCCAATCAATTACTTAGACACAGATTATAATCTCATGTGGCTAGCTATATGTCACTTTGACTCCCGACGCCTGCTAAAGGTGGCGGAGCAGGTAGCAGCCCGAAACAACCTGCCAGTAGTTTTAGAAAAGCTTTTTACATCTTCTGTATGGCAGTATAGCCAGCAGTATCGACAGCGCAGAGTAAGAGATGACCAGTGGTTATTCGAGAAATTTAATATAAGCTTTTAGCACACAGAGAAAAGCCTGGGGAATATATGAACCCCAGGCTTAGTTTTTCTCTTTTTTTCTCTCTGGAATATGATATAATATAGCAATATAAGCTAACCAAAGATGCGTAAAACAATAAACTATCTATATACAAGGGAGAGATATAATATGGATGCAAAACAGCTGGCAAGACAGAACCTACTCAATCTAACACCATATCAGCCGGGAAAACCTATCGAAGAGGTAGAGAGAGAGCTGGGCATTACTAATGTGGTAAAGCTAGCCTCCAATGAAAATCCACTAGGTCCAGCTGCCGAAGCTGTTTCCGCTATGAGCAAAGCGATCTTAGAGACTCAGCTTTATCCCGATGGCAACTGCTACTATTTAAAGCAGCAGCTGGCGGAGCACTGGGATGTGGCTACAGACAATCTGACTATTGGCAATGGCTCAAACGAGCTTATTAAGATAATTTCCAAAGCCTACCTCAATCCAGGGGAAAATATTATTATGGCCGATCCATCCTTTTCCGAGTATAAGTCTGCAGCCATAATCAGCGGGGCAGAGGTTATTGCAGTGCCGCTGACAGAAGACTTGAGACACGACCTGCCTGCCATGGCTCAAGCAATTAACTCTAAAACTAAGCTGGTCTTCCTGTGCAATCCCAATAACCCCACTGGGACCATGGTGAACAGGGAAGAGATAGACCAATTTATGCAGCAGATGCCTGAGCAGGTAATAGTAATAATGGACGAAGCCTACTACGAATATGTGACTGAGGCAGACTTTCCCCAGACCATAGACTATGTTAAAGCAGGGAAAAATGTAATTATCCTTCGCACCTTTTCTAAGATTTACAGCTTGGCAGCCCTGCGCATCGGTTATGCCATAGCCAAGCCTGAGCTAATTGATTTCATCAATCGAGTACGGGAGCCCTTTAATGTAAATAGGATTGCCCAGGTGGCTGCTACTGCCAGCCTAAAAAGCGAGCATGTGGCCAAAAGCCGTCAGCTCAACGAGCAGGGCAAGGAATATATCGTGAATGAGCTACAAGCCATGGGGTTCCAGCCTATTCCCACCCAGGCCAACTTTATCTTTGTCCAGGTTCATGTAAACTCTCGCGAGCTGTTTCAACAGATGCTTAAGAAGGGAGTTATCATTCGCTCCGGGGACATCTTTGGCACCCCTGACTATGTGCGACTTACTATAGGCACCCAAGAACAAAACCAGCGTATGCTCCAAGCGTTGAGAGAATGCTTGAATAAATAAACAAAAAGAATATACTTCTTAAAAAGGTTCTTCTCCAAGAGGGGGACCTTTTTTATTTTACACCTACGAGGGAAACTAAGATTTATGCCGTGGCTAAAGAATTGGCATAAGTCATATTTGGTTTGGGAAGATGGAGGAATAGATTCCTGATAGAAATGGAACTCTAAAGAAAAGAAAAACCTATAACTAGAAAAGACTCTTTAGAGAGAGGAGCAGCGTATGGAGCTAGAGCTTTTTTATCAGGGATTCTCTAAATTTCTCCACGGATTTAAATTTTTACTATGGGGTTTGGCTACCCATCTATTTCACTATAGGCAAAATTTCTACCACTGGAGCCTCTGGGTTCCGGTAATAGCCTTGTATATCTTGACAGTAAATCTATGGTTGGCTGAGTTTGTGCCTACTGAGCCTATACTAGGGCTGCTCAGGCTGGTACTGATTATTGTGATCATATCCCACTTCTGGGGATTTATCCTACACTTGGTTGGTGTGGGGAAACGAGTAGGAGGTCAAAACATCCATAATCACATGGTAGGCCCACCAATAATTCTTCCTTTAATAGTGGCTACTGTGGCTGCATTAGACTTGCTAAGATTACTGCTAGGGGATTTGCCATGACAGATATTAAAAGCTACTACCCCGACTACAACGTGTTGGACTCCATAAATGAATGGGATGAGCATACTAAAGAGGTTGTGCTAAAACGACTAGGTCCCTTTCCAGAAAAGCGGTTTCTACAGGAGCAGGAGGTAAGAAAGCTTAGACTGATTATTAAGCATATGGTGTATGATGAGCGGGATGATATCTTTGATTGGATACTATCCTACATGGACCAGCGCCTGCACAGTGAGATCGGTGAATTTCAGAGAAAGCCGGGCACGCCCCCGGAGAAGGTTCTTATAAGAGAGGGGCTAAAGGCCTTAGACAGCCTATCTTTTAAGCTATACCAAAAAAGCTTTGAAGAAGCTGCTGTAGAGGAGCAGTTTGCCATGCTGGCCTCCTTGCAGCTGGGAAAAGCTGCCCAAATTCCAGAGTGGTCAAAAATACCTCAAAAAGACCTGTTTAACAAGCTACTTGATATGATTATCAGCACCTATTACTCCCATCCCACCATATGGTCAGAAATGGGCTATGGTGGCCCAGCCTACCCGCGAGGCTACTACCGCATCGAGCTGGGCTGGACTGATCCATGGGAAGCCAAGAGCTCAACGGAGAAGAAGTAGGTGTGGTGCTCAATAAGGAGAGAAAAGGATGGAAAATAAAGACCCGGTAAAGCACAATTGCGACCATTACCATGGTCATCGATACGATCACTTAGAAAAAAGGAAATATGGACATGAGGAAGTAGATGTTTGCATAGTAGGTGTGGGAGCAGCAGGTGGAGTGCTGGCCTATGAGCTGAGCAAGGCCGGCTTAAAGGTAGTAGGTATTGAAGCAGGCCCCTTTTGGAATCCCCAAACCGATTTTGCCAGTGACGAGCTAAACAGCTTTTCCTTGGCGTGGAATGACACCAGATTTACTACAGGAAACGATCCAATACAGTTAGGCCACAACAATTCAGGCCGAGGAGTGGGGGGAGGAACAGTCCACTTTACCGCAGTTTTTTACCGATTTCACGAAAGCGATTTTAAGGTAAAATCTATTGATGGAGTAGCTGAGGACTGGCCAATTTCCTATAGAGACTTAGAGCCCTATTACCGAAAAATTGAAAATGACATCAAGGTATCTGGACCTAAGCATTTTCCTTGGGGGCCATTTAACGGACCCTATCCCTATCCAGAAAGGGAGCCTATCAGTGGGAACTCCCAAATATTTCGCGAAGGCTGTGAAAAGCTGGGAATAAGGACCACTGTTACTCCCCTAGCCATCCTGTCAGCCCCCTACGATGGGCGGCCCCCCTGTACTAATCGAGGCTTTTGTAACGAGGGCTGTATGCCCAATTCCAAGTTCACCAGCCTAATTCAGCATGTGCCCAGAGCTATTGAGCTGGGGGCAGAAATTCTCAGTGACTGTATGGTGACTAAGGTAATGGTGGACAAGGCTGGTAAGGTAACCGGAGTGGAGTTTAACCATGATGGAAAAGAGTATAAGCAGCTGGCTAAGGTAGTAATTATCTCTGCCTTTGCCGTTGAAACACCTAGGCTCCTCTTAAACTCAGCCTGTCCCCAGTATCCCATGGGCTTAGCCAATAGCAGTGGAGTAGTGGGAAAATATCTGATGCCCCACTGTGGCCATGATATTGCAGCTAAGTTCGAGGAAGAAATACGTTTTTACAAAGGAACGCCGGTTATGGCCTCAACACAAGAATTTTATGAAACTGACCTATCCCGCGGATTTGTCCGGGGGTATACCCTAAATGCCCATGGCTTTAGGCCGGTTGCCCTGGCAAAAAACCTGGCAGTCAGCGCTGGATATTGGGGCAAAGAGCTGCGACAGATGATGATGGACTTGAACTATTATGCCCTTATATCCCTAGTAGGTGAGGTATTGCCCAGCGAGCACAACACAGTTACCTTAAGTGACGAAAAGGATGAGTACGGCTTACCCCGTCCAATAGTGACCTTTAGCTTTGGGGAAAACGAAAACAAGCTTATTAAGCATGGTGTTCACAAGGCCAACTCCATTCTGGCGGCTAGAGGTGGCAAGCCAGCCTTTGTCCTCCCTGATACCGGTCATCTGATGGGAACCTGTCGGATGGGCAGTGATCCCACAAAATCAGTGGTAAATGAATATTGTCAGAGTCACGATATTCCTAATCTATTTATTTGTGATGCCAGCGTTTTTGTAACCTCAGGAGGAGGCAACCCTACAGAGACCATATTGGCCATTGCCGCAAGAACTGCCGACTATCTGGCTAGTAGAATGAATAAAGGAGAGCTTAATTAGTTTGTCTCTAAGAAGGCTTGACAGGGGAAGAAAAGCTTTTTATAATAAAGATAAACAAATAATACTAGTAATAATTATTGATATGGGGGTGGAGAATATGGCAGTTTGGATTTGTAAGGAATGTGGTAATGAGCGAGAGGGACGTTGTAAACCAAAGAAGTGCCCTAGTTGTGAAGGGAAAGACACCTATACAAAAAAAGAATAGCATTGCTACCATATAAAAAAGAGATACTGCCCATAGAGTATCTCTTTTTTCATTGTCACGGAGCAAGCTAAAAGCTATTTGCTACCAACAGTTGATTTGCTATCAAGATAATTAAGTGCTTCAGCTAAGATAAGACCGTAAGCCGAGGCAGCAACAATATTTGTAGCTACCGCTTCAAAAAAGTGGGTCTTAAGAAGCGGCACTTGAAAAGCAATAGTAACTGCATAAATAAAAAACCAGGTTATTACTCCATAAATCCAACCCTTTAAAAGGTAATGGCCACTTGTTAGCTTTAAAAGGGCGTAAGAGAAAACAATTCCCAGGAAACCTGCAAAGAATATCTGAGCTACTTGGGCTAAAATAAACTCGGGTAAGCTCTGAGCCAACCTGCCGAAGAGCATCACTGCCGTCCAATCTAATAGAAGCTCCCTGGTATCAAATTTGATTAGGAAATAAGAAATATAATCTATAATGTTCATAACTATACCTGCCAGTAATCCTGCAATAAAACCGCTAGCAATTCGATCTTTAATTATAAGCACCTCCCGATAGATTATGTTGCAAATCTCTTTTTTTGAAATTTTACGATTAAATAGCTAGCTAAGCCACCAAATAAAATATGGTACAGAAGTATTAAAAAAAGATCAAAAAACTCTTGATTGTAGGGGAAGACTCCCCTTAAGGGTGCCAACATGCCGATATTAACTAGGTATACTAGAGTTAGAAAGCCTGCTCCCTTAAGCACATTGTATCTATCACC
>CAYVRD010000028.1:3498-23845 GCA_964454195.1 uncultured Clostridia bacterium | reverse complement strand
AACCATTTGGGAAATGGCCTTGGTTGCGCAAAATTTAAAATTAAATAATTTTACATCAACTTGTTTGATATCTGTTCCATCTTGATCTGATATATAAACCATATCCATACCTAGGTCATCTACCCCAATATTGTTTACAAGTTTATTATATTCAGTATCAATAATACAATATCTAGGATCATCCTGTTCAATTACACCTGTAATGCCCTCTAATGCCAAATGATAAAATCCTATTTTTTCTTTCGTTAAATCATCTATAACTTCATTATTTATACTACTAATATAATTAAAACGCTTTAAACATTTTGCTTTTACTAATAAAAAATCATTTCTATTCGCCATTGGCACTCCTTTCTAATCCACATCTCATTAAACATTACCTTGCTAAATCCAATATCCAATTAATCCATCCTGAAATCGTTGAGGCCCTACGCTTATAAGTCGATTCTGAATTAACATTGTACAAACTAGATTTTTCCATTATTTTCACAATGTCATCTTTTGTTGGCAATTCAAGTTCAGATAAATACTCTCTAAAAGCTTCATTGAACGCTCTTTTTTCCAATATGCATTTAACAAAAGAAAGATTCCTACTCTTTAAATTCAACTTAAATATGCTTTTTCCTTTATCTGTTAAAAAATACTTTACGCCATCAACTCGAACACGTTCTTTATCAATTAGCCCTAAATATCTACATGCATCAGTGTAATAATTAGTTTGTCTTATATCAAAATCATAATTATAAGTTATTTCTTCACGAGTTAGAAACTCATTTTCATTCAATAATTCACAAATATTTATAACTCTTCTAAAACTGTCCGCTTGCGGAAAAGGGATTCCAATAGGTTCTTCTGCTAACTGTACTTGATTAAACAAAGTAATAATTTCATCTAATTGAATTTCTTCTTGTTCAAGTGTGTAGTTTTTCTGTTTCACTAAAACAAGAGAATTATAGTTATTAGGGTCATTAAACTCATATTCATATAAATTAAACACACCATTTGTATAGGTTAAAAAAACTGACTTAACGGGTTTCCTTACTTTTCCCTGCCACAACCTAAATGGATAATATAATTGTCTTACTAAAAAATCATCAGCAAGGGAGTTTTTAGCCTCAATTAGTGTAAGAGAATCAAAGCCTTCATACCCACCATCTATTTCTATCTGAGAATTTACTACAGCGATGTTTTGCATTTGACTAGAAACCTTATTATAAATATTAAAGTCAAATTTATCCGAACTCATTCTACCATTAACAGTCGGTAATAATGTTTCCTCTCCAATAAAATCTGCTAAAATCCCTGATAAATAAGCGACATTTATTGCAGTTGATTCACTTGTTATGTTTTCAAAATCAATACTATGAATAAAGTCAGGGGCAACTACTTTATTAATCTCCGTAACAGGTGATTCAAAATCATGATAGGCTTCAAAATTTGCTATAACATAACTCCCCCGTGTTATCGGTAAAATTGATAATTTATTCTCTTCAAACAGAATAGGCAAGTTACTTCTATGATCAAATTTGGTCATAAGCCTTGCCTCTCTGAATTCGTTTATTTGTTTTGCTGTAATCTCGTATAGACCACTTTCCTCAATACTCCTAAGAATATTATGCTTATCAAATAAATTTTCCCATGATTTATCATTGAGAGTTTTAGGTTTGCTACTCATAGTTCCTCACCAATACCTCGTCTACTTCTCCACGGGCATCTCCATTTGAATTAATTGCTCTCTTAGCTTGTATAATTTCGATCTGATAGTCTTTATACAAATCAAGAATAAAATCAGTTGAAGCATTTGATAGGAGAAACTTGACTCCTCTTTCATTCAACTTATCACACAATTTTTTCAATCGTATTTGCTCATCTCTATCAAAACCGCCTTTGGCATATCCTGTGAAATTAGCACTATCTGAAATAGGATCATAAGGCGGATCAAAATAAACAAAAGCACCTTTCCTAATGCCTTTTACCGCTTCTTCAAAGTCAGTATTTCGGAATTCAATATTCGCTTCATTAAAATATTTACTTACTGCTCTTAATGTAATCTCATTACTAATATTTGGATTTTTATAACTTCCAAAAGGCGAGTTAAATTGCCCTGCTTGATTAACTCTAAAAAGTCCATTATAACAAGTTTTATTTAAATAATGTATTCTTGAAGCACGCTCAATATTCGTAAGGTTTTTGTATATGCTAGGCTCTCTATCCCATGCCCTTACTTCATAAAAATAATCAGCTTCATTTTTATGTTTTGCTAAGTCTTTTATTAATGCTTCAACATCATTTTTTACAACTTGATATAGATTAATAAGCTCACTATTTACATCATTTACAATGGCTTTTTGCGGTTGGATTTCAAATAATACCGCACCACCACCAACAAATGGTTCATAGTAAGTAGTAATCTTTTTTGGTATGTACTTTCGTATTTCAGGCAATAATTGTCTTTTACCACCAACCCATTTAAGTATTGGCGAAGCCAATTTATTATATTTCATATCATTAACTCCAATCTATAAAACATAATGCACATTCGTCAAAAAAATTTTCCTGAAAATTTTTCATACCATTTTTATTATACATCATTTGTCAAGCACCATAAATAGTCTGCGTGAGTATTATTCATTAAAATTTTCTCAAAAATTACCTCAAATATTTTTCGTATTGAAACCAAGGTTTACTGGCATTCTGTCTTCATACCTTAAAGTTTGAGATATGCAGCTAGGCCATTCTTTAATTGAGTTCCAGCCAGTTGTTTCCCCATGATCTGATAATAAAAGGGTGCTTTTTACCCCATTTTTTTTGAAGATTTCAAAATTTTGTTCTGCTTCTTCAAGAGTCAATGCCTGATAAACTGTCTTTAAATCAACCATAACATCTTTTTATTACTTATAGTATTCATTCTTGTGAATCTGATTAATAACACAAAGCTGGATATCTGTTTTAGGAAATACGGTCTGGATAGCCTCTGAGAATACTGATAATCCGTCCTTACAACTATTAATATGTCCTCTATGCCACGATTTTTCAAATCATTACATACTCCAAGCCAAAAGCTTGCACTCTCATTCTCGCCTACCCAGATACCTTTAACGACCCAATAATGAATAATCGATTAAAACAGTGGTACAATCGCTATCAAGAAAAGAAAAACGATTTGCAGGACTGCGAAGAAAAGTAAGATCAAATTGAATCAGATTATTTAGAGTGGAAAACTCGATATCCATACAGCAATGCAGAGAATTAAAAGAATCTGATAAATAAGAAAAGAAACAAAGACTAATACTAAATTTTCGGAGTCAAAAGTCAGTCAAAAACAAAAAACAACCCCAAAAACACTATATTTACAATGCTTTGGGGTTTCTTGTTGTTATTCCCACTCAATTGTTGCCGGTGGCTTGGAGGTCACATCGTAGACAACTCGGTTGATATCCTTTACTTGATTTACTAATCTATTAGAAATCTTCTCAATCAAATCGTAGGGCAATCGGGCCCAGTCGGCCGTCATTGCATCGTCACTGGTTACTGCTCGCAAGACGATGGTATGAGCGTAGGTTCGTTCGTCACCCATTACACCAACACTTTTGATGTTGGGCAGCACAGCGAAGGATTGCCAAATCTGCTTATATAAACCTGCTTTTTTGATTTCATCATAGATAATTGCATCAGCTTCTCTTAGCAAATCCAGCTTGTCCTTGGTGATGTCCCCAAGAATTCTAATAGCCAGTCCCGGACCTGGGAAGGGCTGTCGCCAAACTAGCTCTGTGGGCAAGCCCAGCTCTTCACCTAGCTTGCGCACCTCATCTTTGAACAGCTCTCGCAATGGCTCTACCAGCTCAAACTGCAAATCATCGGGAAGCCCACCCACATTGTGGTGAGATTTAATTACAGCTGCCGTCTCAGTGCCGCTCTCCACCACGTCGGAGTAGAGGGTTCCCTGAACTAAAAAGTCTACTTGTCCCAGTTTTCGCGCTTCATCTTCAAAGGTGCGAATAAATTCAGCACCTATTATCTTCCGTTTTTCCTCAGGATCTGTCACTCCTGCTAATTTTGCCAGAAACTTTTCTTCCGCATCAGCATAAACCATATTCATGCTGAATTTTTCTGTAAATATTTTTTCTACCTGCTGACGCTCATTTTTGCGCATTAGGCCGTGATCCACAAATACACAGGTCAGCTGATCTCCTACCGCTTTATGTACTAGCACCGCTGCCACAGAAGAGTCTACTCCTCCACTGAGACCGCAGAGCACCTTCTTATCTCCTACCTGCTCCTTAATTTGGTTGACTAAGCGCTCTACTAAGGATTCCATAGTCCAGGTGCCTTTGCAGCCACATACGTCATACAAGAAGTTTATCAGCATCTGCTGACCGCAAGGGGTATGCTTTACCTCAGGATGGAACTGAACTCCATACATATTTCTATTCAAATCACAAAAAGCAGCTACAGGCACTGAATCGGTTGACGCTGTCACTTCAAAGCCCTCTGGAGGGGACAGGACCTGGTCGCCATGACTCATCCAGCAAACCTGCTCTTCCTCCATACCTTTATACATAGGTACATCCTTGTCTACCTTTATGTCAGTTTTACCATATTCTCGATGAACTGCCGGCTTAACCTCTCCGCCTAAGAAGTGGGCCATTAGCTGCATTCCATAGCAGATACCCAGCACAGGCACCCCTAGCTGAAAAAGCTTGGGATCACAATGGGGTGCACCCTCAGCGTAAACGCTAGAAGGTCCTCCCGTTAATACTATCCCCACTGGATTTTTTTCCTTAATTTTTTCAATAGGTGTGTTGTAGGGTATCATCTCACAATAGACATTGGCTTCCCGAATTCGTCGAGCTATTAGCTGGTTATATTGCCCACCAAAATCGATTACTAGTATTGTATCTTGATTCATTCTCCGCTCCTCCTAATTATATACTTCTCTTTTTAGTACCGCCACATAGGGCAAATTGCGATATCGCTCACTAAAATCTAAGCCGTAGCCAACTAAAAATTCGTCTGGCACCTGGTAGCCGTTGTAGTCAGGCTTTACTGGCACCTTGCGTCGCTCGGGCTTGTCCAAAAAGGTTATAACCTTAACACTGGCAGCTCCTCTAGCTTGAAGATTTTCCAAGAGGTACTTTAGAGTCAAGCCACTGTCAATGATATCCTCCACCAATAAAACGTGCTTGCCTTCAATAGAGCAATCCAAATCCATAAGAATTCTAACCACTCCAGAGGACTCAGTGGAAAGACCATAGCTGGAAACGGCCATAAAATCAATTTGCACAGGTATGCTAATGTTTCGAACCAGATCAGACATAAAAATCGCCGCACCCTTTAAAACTCCCACTATCAGCAGAGCTTTGTCGGCATAATCCTTTGATATCTGTGCCCCCAGCTCTCTTACACGTAGGTTAATTTGCTCTTCAGTTACTAAAATCTTTTCCAGGTCTTTTTCCACGCATATCGCCCCTCTCACGGCATTCTTCTTTAAAATTATTCTGCCCATAAAATTATAAAATAGCTTTTAAAAATTCGACTAAAATTATACCAACAGCTGCAAATAATGTCAATTGGCTTGCACCTAAAAGTATGGCGCAAGCCAAGTATTTGCCAATGGCTATATAGGTTTTTCCAGCTTAAATTCCTTGTTAAAATTGTCCAGCCTTATATTTAGACACAGGGTATTCTCAGGATTCTTTATATTTGTTGCAGTAATTGTTGCTTGTATAATATATCTGCTACCTTTATCAACCCAGAGGGTGTATTCAAAGTTCTCCCAATAGAGCTCCAAAAATTGGTTGTTTATTTGTGGCTTACACTTTAAGACATATACTTTTTTGCCGTCTAGATTCTCAATACCCTGGTATGTCACTTCATTTAAATGCTTGAAGTTAAAGTTTGACAATGGGTTAATCTCAGTCACCATCAGCTCCATATCTGTCACACTGGTGGGAAAAACCATCCATTTGCCAGAAACAGGGTCCCTTTGATATGTACTATCGGCAAACTGAAAAATCTCTACTTTAGTTTCATACATTTCCCCTTGAATGTGAAACTCCCCACCAGTTGCTTTGACGCCTACTATGTCAGTGAGCCTGCGCTCCTGTCCGTTGGTGGTCATGGTCAGAGATACTGAATAGGAGTAGCTATTTAAGGCTAAGGTTCTATCCAAAGTCTCCGCCAATAGCTCTTCAGGGATAATCTTAACCGATTCTTGATAGACCTTAAATCCCCCATAGCCCAAACCCAATAACAACAGCACTACCAATCCGATCAATCCTGCCTTTAAATTAAGCTTCCCTAAGTCAAGCTGAGGCAATTTCAGCTTATCTTTTAGCTTGTCATACATTCTCCTGCCCCCTATCTAGTTTTCTCCCTACATTCTACTAGATAGGCCATCAGGTTATTACTTCTTTTGCATATTTGCAAGATAAGCATTATGTCCTATTTTTTCCATATTTTCAGCTTTTTCTTCTACAAGGCTACTGAGATTGCGCTTATATTCCACCATCTTTTGTCTAAGCTCATCTTGGGCACAACCCAGAATTTGCGCTGCCAGCAATCCAGCATTTTGGGCTCCATTGATAGCAACGGTGGCTACCGGTACTCCTGGTGGCATCTGGACAATTGAGTAAAGGGAATCTAAGCCCGACATAGTCTTGGATTGAACAGGAACCCCAATCACAGGTAGCTCAGTGATGGCTGCTACCATGCCAGGCAAATGGGCAGCTCCCCCAGCTCCTGCTAAAATAACTTTTAGTCCTCTACTAACCGCGGTTTTACTATAGTTGTACAATTTGTCGGGAGTTCGGTGGGCTGAGACTATGGTAAGCTCGTAGGGAACACCAAACTCCTCCAACACCTCTGCCGCTGCACTCATCACAGGTAAATCCGAATCACTGCCCATGATTATTCCCACTAACGGCTTAGCCTCTTCAGTAAAAGCTTTACTCATTTCTTTGCACCTCCTCAATGTAATCCTCCGACACCACCTGCAGCATACCTTGAACCTGGTCTGCTATCTCTAAAGCCTGCTCTAAAGCTGGAGCAGTAATAGTTACATGACCCATTTTCCTTTTGGACTGAGTGGTAGCTTTGCCATAAAAATGCAGGTGTACGCCCGGAAAAGCCAAGGCCCGAGAACAACCTTTTAGCACAGCAGCTCCTTGATGTCCTGGTTCTCCTAGTAGGTTTATAGTTACGGCAGACTCAATTAATCTAGTGCTTCCCAAGGGTAATCCAGTAATAGCTCGAACATGCTGTTCAAATTGAGATGTTACACAAGCCTCTATAGTATAATGACCGGAATTGTGGGGACGAGGAGCTACCTCATTGACCAAAACTTGTCCCTCATTAGTGACAAACATCTCTACACAAAAGACACCGCTTCCTCGGAATACCTCTATCACCTTTGCTGCAATATCAAATGATTTTTTTGCAATATTAGCTTCCACCCTTGCCGGCACATTGTTTAACCGCAATATATTATCCTCATGCTGATTCTCACTAAGAGGATAAACTGCAATTTTACCCCTTAGATCTCTGGCCACCATTACCGATACCTCTTGCTGAAAGGGTATATACTGCTCCACTAATAGCTGGCAGTTGACTAAAGTATTTAAAGCCTCTTGAATATCCTCCGGTCCTTTAATTAAAAAATTACCCTTGCCATCATAGCCTCCTGAACAGGCCTTCAGTATCAGAGGATAGCCGTACTGCTTACCCGCTTGCTTAATATCCTCTAAAGCAGTAACCTCCATATATGCCGGCACGGGAATGTCTTCCCTTGCTAACACATTTTTCTGAGTAAGTTTATTCTGTATAGCCTGCAATATACTGGGCTCGGGATGAATAGCTAGACCTTCCCTGGCCAGCTCGATTAGAATTTCACTATCTATATGCTCAAACTCATAGGTAGTGACATCAGATCCCTTTACCAGCTTAGCCAAGGCCCCTTGGTCGTGAAAATCAGCCACGATGTGACTGTCTGCTACTCCTGCCGCTGGACAGCTGACTTGGGGGTCTAAGACTGTCACAGCAAAACCCAACTGCTTGGCAGCAACCGCCATCATCTTCCCCAGCTGCCCGCCACCGATAATACCTATCCGCCAAGGGGGATTAGCTTTAATAGTATCTAGCATCCCATTACCTCCAATCGTCATATAAAAGGATTATATCAAGTTAGACGAGGCAATGTCAACGAGGTTTCCGAACATTAATTGCTGTATTTAAATTATTGTTCACTTTTTTAAAAGATAATTAGCATATATTATTAAAGTAATGTATACAATAATAATAGCCTATGTCCCAATACGAGATTGTAATGGCTATTATTTATGCTTTGAGAAGGAAAATAGCAATTTAAGTAGAAACATATGTAAGCGAAAAGTGGTAAGTCTAGAGTATTTAATTACTGATTATAAGCATTTTAAGCACTCATATATTTGTAAAGGCTCATTTCAGACAAGTGCTCTGGGATGGGCTTTTCTCATTAGAGACATGATGGACTCACAAGGAGGGAAGAAATGCGTATTTTAGTGGATGCCGACGGATGTCCGGTAAAACAGATAGTGGTATCTATAGCTAAAGAGTATCAGATACCTGTTCTTATGTTTACCGATACTAGTCATATCATAGCTGACGGCTACTCCCAGGTTATCACGGTGGGTCAAGGCAAGGATGCCGTAGATATGGCTCTAATAAACCGTTTGTCTAAAACGGATATAGTAGTAACTCAAGATTATGGCTTAGCCTCTATGGTACTAGCCAAGGGTGCCTCAGCGATAAATCAAAATGGCCTCCGCTATACGGAAGCCAACATGGATAAGCTGCTATTCGAAAGATTCTTATCTCAAAAGGTGCGCCGAGCTGGAGGCAAAACTACTAACGCCAAAAAGCGCACTAAGGAAAATGACCAATGCTTTACCCAGAGCTTTCTTAGCCTAGTTAAAGCACACTTAGCAAAAAATGCCCTGTTATAAGTTATTAATGAAAGTGATCATCCCGAATTACCTTTACATCTAATATGTGTACAATTATACTGATATTTTCATCGGTTAATGTTTTTAATTCTAATAGTATTTTTTCTGCAACTTCATCGCTTGCTATAACTACTATCTCTACATTCCCAGATAATTCACTTAAGCTGCCAAAGTCACTTTTTGAGCCATGCCGACCATTTCCAGTGATATTCTGATATACTGTAAATCCACTAGTACCAGCTTTTTCAGCCAGAGATATTACCTTATCTTTATATACTTTTTCTACTATTATGCTAATCTTTTTCTTATCATATAGTTCCATTTAATCTCTCCTTCATAATCTACTCAAAAATCTTAATTGAATATAGTTATTATGTGATTAGCAAGAAAATAATATAGCGGAATACCAAAAATTAGATTAAATGGTAGTGTTACACCTAGCGATGCGCCTAAATACAGGGCTGGATTTGCGTTAGGCAATGATACTCTCATTGCTGCCGGGGCAACTATATAGGAGCAGCTAGCAGCTAGTACACCCAGCAAGGTGGCTCCCCCGATAGATAAGCCAACTAATACTCCAACTACAATTCCTAATACAGCGTTTATACATGGCATTACAATACCGAAGCCTACTATAAACGCTCCCGCCTTTTTGAGCTCATGAATTTTGCTAGCAGCAACAATACCCATTTCCAACATAAACAAGCTTAGCATTCCCATAAATAGGCCTTGATAGAACAGATCAACTTGTGCCATCCCTCCTGTCCCAGTTATATAGCCTACCGTCATTCCACCTAAAAGCAGCACTACACTTTTACTTAATATAACCTGCATGGTAACCTGTGCAATGCTTTTTTCTTCTCTAACTATGTTTTCTCCACTTAAATTATTTTTATTTTCTCTTCCCTTTGCCAAAGAGGCCAAAACTAATGCAACAATAATAGCAGGAACCTCCATAATTGCTGGAATGCCATTCATAAATGATTCGTATGCTATATTTTGATTAGTTAAAAATGTTGCTGCGGCAATAAAGGTCACTACGCTGATTGAGCCGTAATGGCCTGCTAATGCAGCCGCATCATCTGATTTTAATTTGCCCATTCCTTTTAAAATATAAAAGCTATATATTGGAATAATGGATCCTAAAAAAATAGCAGCAATAATTGTTGGCAATACCGAACCTATACCCGCTTCTGATATAGCTACTCCACCTTTTAGCCCAATAGCTACTAACAGATAAATTGTTATAAAGTCACCAATGGCGCCAGGAAATTCTACTTTAGCTTTTATTAATGCTATTAGCAAACCCATAGCAAAAAACAATACTACAGGAGAGGTTAAATTGCTAAGGGCCAAATCTATCATACCTGTCATGTTTCTTGTTACCTCCAAGTCTTTAGTATAATCACTAAATATATTTTAATCCCTAAAAAGCCAGTTGTCATTATTCCTATAGCAAAAAACATCCCCGAATGGGTGTTTATCTAATAGCCCCATTCTGGGTGAATTAATTAGTATTTAAGCTCCAGTTTGTCAGACCTCAACAAGTATCCTCTAGGTTTTTCATTGGGCTTACCTGCCTCGATCCATACTTTATTATCTTTTTCAACAATATGGGCATAATAATTTCCAGTAGCAGCTACCAAGTCTGCCATTTCAAAATTATGTCCATTCCAAAATAATGCCCAGTAACACTACTGACACCATAGCCAACATTTTCCTTGATATGAATGATTTTCTCATAGCCCCACAGCTCCTTTATGTTTATAAGATATTATAGCTATTTAGACGCAATAATAATTGTGAAACAATCGCCAGCAAAGGTAGTTCAATCAAAGGCCCTATCACCAAGGCCAAGGCAATCAGTGGTTCGTTGGGAAAGGCAGAAACAGCTATGGCTAAAACTAGTGGTGAATTACGAGCCAACGTAGTGAAATGGAGACTAACCGAATCCTCATATTTAAACTTAAGGTTATTAGAGACTATTCGAACAAGAATAAAGTTAATAAGGAAGAATAGTAAAATAGGAATTAACAAAAGGTAAAGCAGGCTAATGTTTGCCAACAGATATTTCCCCTGAGAAGCAAACATGGCAAAAATGGCTAAGCTTAAAAAAAATACTTGCGACCTGTTAAAAAAGGGAATTAGTTTATCCTCAAGAAAAGCTTGTTTTCCATACTTGTCCGCCAACCGTCTGGTGAGGGTTGCTAGCAGAAAAGGCAATGCGAGAATTAACAGCACGCTTTCCATTAATGCCGAGATCTCAATAGTTTTAATCACCCCTGCAAAGAGCAGCAGGTATATAGGCAGTAGTAAGACCTGTAGAATCAGGTTAACGGGAAGAATTGCCGTGGAAAGAAGAATATTACCCCTAGCCATGCCTGTAAATACTAAATACCAGTCGGTACAAGGAGTAACCATTAACATAATAAAGCCGATCCATAGGGCTGGATGCTCTGCCAAAAAAATAAAGCCTAAGGCCCAAGCTAAAACAGGTGTCCAGATAAAGTTTATTGACAAGCTGGCCCCGGCAAATCTACTATCGACAAAACCCTTTTTTAAGTCCTTAACTGGCACTCCTAGAAATAGTCCGTAGAGCATTAGAAGAAGAAAGGGCACAATAAAGTAATGGGCATGTGCCTCTACAAGTGCAATTTGTCCAAAAGCCAGACCCAGCAAAACAGCTATGCAGATAATTAGAGTGTGCAGCTTTTCTAGCAGTGACAATCTCATCTCTCCCCACTCAAATGCTTAGATTTATTACATTAAGCTGAATCCAGCTCATTAGTGCTCATTATTTTGACACCAATATTAGCTAGTTCTACTAAGCCTTGTTCATATACACCTGAAACTGCATCCATAATCAATACTATCTTAAAATCCCTTTCACTGGCCTGATAAATAGTCGCCCTAGGACAGTTTGGGAAATTGCATCCACAAAAAACCAAGGTATCCATTTCTCTATCCCGAAGAAATTTCTCTAGATTTGTCTGATAAAAGGCACCCCACCTAGGCTTGTACATCACCCATTCATTAGAGGAAACCTCTTGAAAGCTACCAGCCAACAACTCAGCCGGCTGCAAGTCAGGTAGAATCCCTGCTTTTATTATGTCTACCAGCTCTGCACCCTGGGAGCCGGGTGTTACTATCCTGTTTCCAGACTTTATATACTCCCTGCGACATAGGTCCACATTAGAGCCGTCTTCCTTATAAAGTCTAACTATATGAATTATTGGTAGTTGGCGCACTCTAAAGGTGGCAACCACTTTTGCAATGTTGCCTAAAATCTCATGGGTACCTTTTATTTCCGCTACTGCTCCTGGCATGCTAAAGTCGTTCTGGGTGTCAATTGTTATCAGTGCTGATTTTTCCCAATTAGGCTCTAATAATCTATTCATATAGATCCTTAACCCCTTTTAGTTTTATAGTCCCTTGACCCTTGAAATACCCATGCTGCAGAAAGCTGTCTATTAGCTCTGCCACTTCCATCTGGTAGTGAATATCCTTATGGCCGTAGTTTAGAATTATAAAATCCTTCATACCGTTGATCTTGCAGCTCTCCACTTCAACTCTTCCATCGTTCTCCCCAGGCAGAAAATGGCTTAGAAGAAGG
The DNA here is from genome assembly GCA_964454195.1 of uncultured Clostridia bacterium. Taxonomy (GTDB): domain Bacteria; phylum Bacillota; class Desulfitisporia; order Desulfitisporales; family JAWSUQ01; genus CAYVRD01. Next base: position 11,251 of record CAYVRD010000028.1, on the reverse strand, counting down.
TCGGACTTATTTCCGGCAATAATGCCTATTTCCTTAGAAATACTAGTCAAAGGAGGCAATTTGCTAGCGCTTTTAGTGGTTAGAGACCCCATAGGCTTTAAAACTCTAAATAGGGGCGAGCAAGTGTATTGGAGGATATCTACCAGCCTTGTACCCTTGTTTGGAGTTGCTATGAAGACACATCTGCCTATACTCGGAAACCAGTTGTTCCCCAGTAAATGTCTAATAACTAGTCCACCCATGCTGTGGCCTACCAGATGTATTTTTTCTTCCCCTCTTTCAGCTAGCAGCTCATAAACATTCTGAGCTAAGATACTTGAGCATCTTTCTAGAGAATGAAATTTGGTGGGAAGATCACACAGGGCAACATTGTAGCCTAGACTTATCAAGTTATGTTTTAGGATAGCCATGTCGGACCCATCTTTGTAAAAGCCGTGGATCAACAAGACAGTCTCAGCTTTTTTCATTTATCACATAACTCCTTTTCCGATACATGTGCTATCTTACTTATTTCATGGGAAAGATAAACATGAGCTCCTTGCCCTTGCTTTTGAGCAGTTTTATACATTCCCATGGCCACATCTTTCGCCTTTATAGCCTTGTATTTTTCCAGTGGTCCCATAAAGGCAAAGGATAGCCCTTTTGCTAAAATTGCGCCTATCCTTTCGCCAAGCCTATATTCATCTCTAGCCCCCAGCAACAGAGAAGGCCTAAATATATATAGCGAATTTAGTCCCACATCTCTCAATTGCCTTTCCAGTAGGCCCTTCATCCGCGAGTAAAAAATTTTGGAGTTGGAATCGGCCCCAATGGAGGTAATAATTAAGAATTTTTCCACCCGCTTCCCCTTGGCAATTTTAGCCATTTGCAACGGATAATCCACATCGACTTTCTGAAATTGCTCACGGCTTTTAGCTTTTTTTATAGTTGTGCCTATGCAACAGAAAACATCATCGACTTGGAAACAATCCTCATATTTGTCCATTTTATCAAAATCTATTATTTGTTCTTCCAGCTTTGGATGCTTTATACCTAAGGGCTTACGCACTAAGGTACCAACTCTGCCATATTCTTTGCCTGCCAGGAGGAGCTTTAACAGTTCTCTTCCCACCAGGCCGCTGGCACCTACTATTAAGGCTGCCTTTTCTTTCATCTTGTTCATCTCCCGTCTGTTTCCCAATAAAGAAGTTAGTTTATGGAGCAAATATCTTTTCTACAGCTTTTCTACAGCTTTTCTACAGCTTTTCTACAGCCTCCCTGCTAATTCCTTTAATCACTTGCATTCACTTTATTTTCTTGCAAATACTCTTTTCTAACAAATAATTTAACCAACCTTTTCTTGTTCTAGGAGTAAAGGCTTCCACAGCTTTATATTCTACACAGTGAGTTGCTTGAATAATATTTATTAAAAAGGGCTAATAAATTTTTAATTAAAAAAATTAGCTTTAGAATGAAGGTGTTTTAAAAAAAATGTAGAAAATTAGAAACAAATGGTTAAGTGGACAATAAAGGTCGAATTAGCCCTATTTGTTTTTATCTTTGATTAAAGAAAGGAGGGAGGATAATTGGATGATTTTCGGGGGAGGTTGCGTAAAATGAACAAATGGTTTATCACTTCTATGGTACTAGTAGGGCTGATAATTATTTATGCAGGAACCGGCTTTGCCATGAAGGCTACTGATCAGGCTGCTTTCTGTGGTAGCTGCCATGTTATGAGCGAAGCAGTGCGAACCTATGAGCGGTCTGTTCATGCTGGTATTTCTTGTAACGATTGTCATGCCCCCCATGACACGGTGCCCAAAATCATTTTCAAAGCTCAGGCTGGCGCTAAAGACATTTATAAAAACACAGTTGGTGATGTAGACGATATAATTAGAGCTACCGCCAAGACTAAAGAGATAGTTAATGCCAATTGTAGCAGCTGTCATACTATGACAAATGTAAATGTGGCTATGGATGCCAAAGAGTACTGCACCGATTGTCATCAGCATGTGCCCCACTTTAGAAAAACGCCTATTGGAGAGAGGAGAGTAGCAGGTGAATAAAGCCAAAACACTAATTTTGTTGACGTTGGTAGCAGTGGTGATAGCCATGGTCATTGTCGGTTGTCAGGGAAATGTTCCACCCCCTATCACTCCTACCTTTGAAACGGGACTATCGGCAACAGAAGATAACAACCTAGCCTTTAAAAAGCTTTTCCCCTTGCATTTTCAAAGCTATTTAAACAATAATGATGACAGTCAAATGACTGAATATGGGGGATCAGTTCCCCATGACAAGCACGATGGCATAAACCAATTGCCCATTGGTTACAAGCACGCTCAGCCCTATCTAAAAAATCTTTGGCTAGGGTATCCATTTAGCTATGAGTATAAGCGGGCAAGGGGACATACATTTGCCTTGGAAGACTTGATGCACATTGACCGGATTAACAGATATAGTGAACAGGCAGGATTACCATCCTCCTGTTGGAATTGCAAGTCTACCCAAATGCCCAACCTTTTGAACGAGTATGGTGATGACTTCTGGGCCATGAACTTTCACGATTTTCGAGAGAGCCATGATAATGAAAAACACTCTGTTGGCTGTGCCAGCTGTCATAATCCCCAAACTATGGAGCTAGTTATTACTAGTGTACCTTTAGACGAAGCGCTGCAGCGCCAAGGTATTGATTGGCGCGAAGCCTCCCGAAATGATATGCGCTCTTTGGTTTGTGCCCAGTGTCATGTGGAATATTACTTTGAGCAGAAGGGAGTGGGAGTGGCAGCTAAGGTACACTTCCCATGGGATGAAGGCTTTGGTCCTGGAGACATGTATGAGTTTTACAGATCAGGAACACCAGAGAAAGGCTTTGAAGGTGCCTTTGCGGACTGGATCCACGCTGTTTCAGGCGCACCAATGCTTAAGACTCAGCATCCAGAGTACGAAATGTGGATTGATGGTCTCCATGGAGCAGCAGGGGTTTCTTGTGCAGACTGTCATATGCCCTATATCAGGGTGGATGGCAAGAAGAAAATCTCCTCCCATCACTGGACATCACCCTTGACGCATATCGAGTCTTGCCGCGCCTGTCACGCTGATAAGGATGCCCAGTTTCTTCGTAATCGGGTAATCTACACCCAGAAGAAAACCTTCGATCAGCTACTGGTTGCTCAAGATATTTCAGTAAAAGCCCATGAGGCAGTGCGCTTGGCAGCTGAATTTACAGGGGAAAGGCATGCCAACTATGATCATCTGCTGACTGAAGCGAGAGAAATGGTACGGAAGGGCCAATGGTTCTGGGACTATGTTTCCGCAGAGAATAGTGTTGGTTTCCATAATCCAGCCAAAGCTCTAGACACATTGGCTAAATCTCAGCAATATAGTCAAGAAGCAGTGAACTTGGCTATGCAGGCAACTAACTACGCTATTGCTCCCCAGCTAGAGGGTAACATTAAAGAAATTGTACCACCGATTATGGAGCATAGCCGCAAGCTGCAGCAAAGCGAAGAGCATCTTCAGAGTCACAAGTGGCTACAGTATCTTCCGTTGCTACCTAAAGCAGATTTAATATGGGATGGCAATAGACGAGTTAATCAGTAGGTACAAAAACAAAACACGAAAGGTTTTTTTAAGTTATATGTAGAATATAATATGTAAGATGGATAATTAATAGGCTGGTGAAGCATTATGCAAATAACTCGGCAGACAGAGTATGTTGTACGTACCTTGATTGAACTGGCAAAGCATCCGATTGGCACAGTATTACAAACTAAGAGCATTTCTCAAAATCAAGGTATACCCGAGGTGTTTTTACAAAAAACTATTCAGCTTCTTGGCAAAGCGGGCTTTGTAAAAACAGTACGCGGGAGCAAAGGTGGCATCAGCTTAATTATTCCAAGCAATCAAATTACCATAGCCCGAGTGTTTACCGCTATAGAGGGCAATTTGGCTATTAACCCGTGCTTAGCTGATAAATCATACTGCTATCAAGCAGATAGTTGCGCTGTTCATAAAATATTAGCTAGAGCTCAGCAGGCACTTGTTGATGAGCTAAGTAAAGAAACTATCGCAGAAATTATAGCTTGTAAGGATTAAACAAAGGGCCTCTCCCAGGTAGTCCGAAAAAATGATATGAATATTAAAAAACTAGGTAATATTAACACTACTGCTAAGATATACAGTTGTCTGCTGCCTGGGTGCTGCTGGCTCAAAATTAAGTTTCTATCACAAACCACCAAAAAATAGAGCAATTATGTCCAGTCTATGAAATATTAAAAACAAGCCTGCAGTTGGCAACAGGGTTCGCAATTGCTGCTCCCTTGATGATGGCAAAATAGCAAATAGCAGCGCTGCAGCCAACAAGTCAAAGCCGTGCACCACTGCATGAGTATAATAGAATGGATATCCTTGCACCAAAAGTAGTGATATAGGAATAGAAGCACAAATAGCTGCAAACCACCCAGTACCCCTGGCATGCCAAACAAAGTATGCGCCCACAGGAGAAATTAACGCAAAAATACCCCAGGCATAAAAATAATATTTGGGGAAGAACCCAAATATAGCTGTAGAGTAAGCATAGTAAGCCCCAATCATACTAATGAAAAAAACTAAAGTATGTACTGCTGCTGATTGAGGCGAACGACTCCAAGCAGCAATTAACGTAGCTACTAATATCCAAAAACCTAGTCTAGTCCCTATGTCTCCTATTATCGAGACATTATCCAAGTATTTTGCTAAAAATCCTAGCGCTAATCCAAGCAAAATAACCTGCATTATTCTGAATAGTCGTGTCATGATATATTCACTTCCAGCCTTTTCTTAGTTAATTGAGCTCTCCTAATATTGTCAGAGCAAAAAACATAATAACAAATATAGCTATAGTAAACAAAATAACCATCATATTTTTCTTTCTTAGAGTTTTAGACAATAGAAATAAGTCAAGCATTAGCACTATAACAACAAACATTAGGATATACGCTAAATCATACATAAAAAAACCTCTCTTCCTAGTCTACCACATATCAATATATTCTTCTCGATAGTACTACCTAATTGACTATTTCTCCAAAAAATTTATCCAGCACCTTATTAAAATCTTCAGGTTTTTCTAAGCTTGGTATATGGCCAGCTTGTGATATTACCACTGTAGAGGAATTATCAATCAATTCTTGCATTTTCTCAGCATGTTTAAATACTGATTTAGACTCAAATTCGCCGTTTATTATTAAGGTAGGTACCTTTATTTTGGATAACTCCTGGAGCTTAAAATCATATAGAGCAGCGAAAATTTTATTAAACTCTTTAACATCAAACCTAAGCATCTCTTCTTTTATGTAATTTTGAGTTTCTTCATTTTTTCCAACCCATTCTTTACTTCTAGTTATTCTACTGTACCAAAAAGCAAAGCCAGCATATCTTCTCACCCCTAATATTCTAACTAACAATAAAAACATCCATTTTGGAGCTAAAATATATTTAATAATTTTATCATTAAATGAAAGCTCGGTAGAAATAGCCGTATCTGCTAGTATCAGAGCGCCTAAATGGTTTGGGTACTTCGCAGCATATGCTTGAGCTATCATGCCTCCCATTGAAAGACCACAAATTATGGGCTTTTCTATACTAAGTGCTTTTAATAACCCTCTTAAATCCTCTGCAAATAATTCTATGGAGTATCTATTTTTTTGAGACTTTCCAGTTTCACCATGACCCCTAACATCATAAATAATTACCTTGTATTCTTTAGAAAAGTGCTCTACTTGTCTAGCCCACATTTTTCGACTAATCCAGGCTCCATGGATAAAAACTAAAGGTTTTCCCTCTCCATAGACTTCATAGTAAATTTGAATATCATCAGAAGTAATTTTAGGCATTTATCCAACCTCTTTCATCAACAGCTCGCTTTGCTGTCTGTTTGATCTGATAGTTTATAACTCTGGCATCCTATAGTTCTAGCCCATATCAAAAATAAAGCAGGTACAACTACCGCCGATAGGGAAGCTGAAAAAATCATACCCGCCACAATAGCTATGGCTAAAGGTTTAAATAAGTTATTGCTGCTTAGCACTAATGGCATCAATCCCAAAATAGTAGTCATAGTTGTTAAGAAAATTGGTCTAAAACGCTGTCTACCTGCCTCTTGTAATGCCTTTTCTAATTTAAAATGCTGACGATTCACCTGAATAAATTCTACCATAACGATTCCATTGCGCACTACTATTCCAGCTAAGCTTACAACCCCCAATAGAGACATAAACCCCAGCCCTGTTTGAGTGAGAAAAAGACCAATTATAGCACCAGAAACAGCAAGTACTACCGAGCTCAAAATCAGCACTGGCAAGGTAATGGAGTAAAATTGCAAGGCCATAACCAGTAAGACTAGTACCACTACTACTATAAATATTTTGCCAATTTCTATGAATACATCAGTTCTTGCAGCTGTCTCTCCTGCCACCTCAAGTTGATAGCCAGGACGCTGGGCCACCATAGCTTCTGCTAAGGGTCTGATTTCACTGAGAATATCATCAACTGAGCTATCCATGGATGGGTATGCACGTACTGTTATGGTTGGTACTCCATTGCGGCGAGGAATATTTTGTTGGGTAAAGATAGTGTCCACCGTCACCAAGCTTGATAATGGCACCCATTGGTTATTGGCCGCTCTAATAGCAGTCTGCTCCAGCCTATTATGGGTATTATCTGTTTGGCTCTGGTCTAATACTAACCGCATGGATAGTAAATTTCCATTGCTATCCAGTTGTCCTATTGGGATACCTTCCCCCAATAGCCTCAAGGTTTCGCTCACCTGTTGACTGGTGATTCCCCAGTAATTAGTAGCGGTTGTATTAGGCCTAAAGTCCAATGTCAATAAAGGCCGTCCGCCATCGTCATTAACATTTACCACGCTAGGGTGCTGAAATAACATATCTTTAAGCTCACCAGTCATCTCTTGAAGTACTTGAGAAGACTCCCCCTTTAGACGCAGCGCTATAGGTGCTCCCACAGGAGGTCCCGACTGAATATAAGTAACGGTGAATTCCATCTTGGGAAAATTCCTTTCAAGCTGCATATTCCAATGCTCTGCTATCTGGCTAGCCTTCATCTGTTGCTTATCAACGTACACTAGTATATTGGCAGTATGAGGTCCCCCTCCACTATTGCTATTCATGCCAAATAATCTGGGAATCTGAGTGCCAATGAAAAGGCTAGTATCCTGAACAAAATCATGGCTAGTTATCCAGTCATTAACTAAAATAGCCTCCTGCTCCATAATTTTGTAGGTAGCACCTACTGGTAGGGCCATTTCCACAAATACCTCTTCCCTATCGGTGTCGGGGAAAAATTCCAAGGGAATCAAGGGTATCAAAAGGAAACTAGAAAGACTCAATGCAAAGCCCAGCCCTGCCACTAGAAATGGCTTCATAATTACCTTGCCCAATATCTTTTCACTATACCAATTCGCCATTTGATCTAACAGGTTGCCTAACCACCCTACCTGAGAAGCTGGTATGGCTTGTATGGAGGAATCAGGCTTTAATTTGTTTTTATGTAGCTCTAAGATATAGCAATAAATTGGAACCAAAATAAGGGCCACAACCGTTGATGCCAGCATAGTACTTATAATGATGGCGGGCAATGGCTTGATAAATGCCCCCGATGCACCAGATAAAAATAGCAATGGAAAAAAAGTGAAGACAACTATAACTGTTGAAGTAACTACCGACACCCCTACTTCTCTAGTTCCAGTTACCACCGCATCTAAGGAATCCTT
>CAYVRD010000028.1:0-3398 GCA_964454195.1 uncultured Clostridia bacterium | reverse complement strand
TTATGTAGCTCTACCCCATCAGGAAGTTCAGCCGCCAGGGTAGTTGTTATCAGGTTGATATCCTTCTCTAAGCTCAGGATATCAGTTGCAGGCTCCATAAAAATTGTCATAGTAATAGCTGTTAAACCATTGTAAATAACTCCTTCCAATTGAGGCTGATAAGTCTCTACCACATGAGCTACATCCTCAAGTCTTATTACTGAACCTGAGCTTCCCAAGCTAACCCTAATTTTACCAAGCTCCTGGGCATTGGCAGAGCCGCTATACTGTAGACGATAGTTGGTTTGTCCCATTTGCCATTTCCCTGGAGGTATGGTGTTTACCTCCGTACTGATAGCTGCTAGCACCTGATTCCATGTAAGCTGGTGCTGTCTTAAATGGTTAGGCTTTAAGGAAATTAATACTTCCTGTTCTCCCTTGCCTTGAAAAACTACCTTTGCCACTCCTGGTATCTGTCTCAGTTGACGTTCCCAATGGGGTAAAATCTGCTCTAAGCTTACCTTGGCCTCTTGGTCAGCAATAGTAAAGTGATAGAAGGATATTCCTTGCATACTCAAATCATCATTAAACTGGGGTGACTCACTATTCAGAGGAAGCTCGCTCTCTACTTCTGCCAGCTTCTGCCTCACTAGATTCCATACCTGATTATTATCTACTCCATCCTTAAGCTGAATTACTATTCGTGATACATCAGAGCTAGACACTGAGGTTATTTCCTCTACCTCACTTATGGTCAAAAGCTTTTCTTCTATTTTGTCAGTTACATAGCGCTCCACTTGGTGAGCTTGAGCCCCAGGGTAAATAGTTGTAACAACAGCTACAGGAGGGTTTATTTCAGGCACCTCCCGCTTAGGCAATTGGTACAAGGTAATTGCTCCTAGCAGTATCAACATGGAAACGAACAATAAAACAAGTTTTCTTTTAGCAATTAATAACTTCAGCATAAGTTATTCTCCTATCAGGGTCTTTACTAACTGTTGTTCTTGCAGCCCTACTACCCCTTCAGTTACTACAAGCATTCCGTCTACCAGGCCAAACACCTGTATATAGTCCCCTATAGGTAGTCCCAGCTCCACTTTTTTATAGCTGATTTCCCTCTCTTCTGTAACCGTGACAACATAAGGATTGCTGCTGTAAAGCACTGCTGCTCCAGGAAGGAAGTGGCCTGCAATTTCTCTCCCTTTTCCTGTAACAGTCACCCACTCTCCTGCCAGCCAATCCCCGTTGGGATTATCAACTGCTACTACAACTTCCGTCATGCCTGTACCTGCAGTTTTCCCTTGTACTTGTCGTACAACTTGACCAGGTCGCTCTTGGCTACCATAAGCTACCATTACCTCTGTACCTATACGCCAGCTATCTACTGTTGTTAGGGGTATTTCAATCTTAATGTGCAATGGGTCTGTCACCCCCAATCTATAAATAACATGACCAGGAGATATTACTTGGCCTACTCTGGTCAAGCCTTGTAACACAACCCCTGACTCTGGTGCCACCAAAGTAGACTTCTCCACTTTCATCATAATTTCTGTTAAATCAAGCTCTGCTTGAGCTAAAGCCAGCTCCATGGCAGCTACATCCTTCTGAGTAGGTGTGCTAGTTAATAGTTCTACATTTTGCTTTGCCTCTATAACATCTTGTTGGGCTAAAAGCAACTGGTTGCTCGCCCTTTCCAACTCCACTTGAGCTATAGCTCCATTGGCATATAAAACCTGACTTCGCTGATAGACCTTCTCACGCTCCCCCAGCACCAAGGTAGCTTTCTCTAGCCTTACTTGTGCTTGAGCTAGCTGCTCTTTTCTAGGTCCAGCCACCACCTGTTCCAGCTGAAGCATCCCTTGCTCAACTCTGATCTTTCCTCTATTTACCGCTAGATCCAGCTGATCAGTAGCTAGCTGGGCCAAAACTTGTCCCTGTTCAATCAGCTGACCTTCATGTACTAGTAGCTGTTGCAGCAGACCACCTGTTTCTAATGACAGATCATAAACTAGGGCAGGCTCAAGAACCCCTTGATAAGCGCCTTGCTCCATCTTTGTCTGACTCACCAGTTCTTTTACCACTACAGTTTTAAGCTCTTGAGCGTCAGCTTGAATTTCAAATAGCTGATCCTGGTGTTTCTTATTAACACATCCATTTCCAAACAATAATATGCCACTACAAAAAATAGTGATTAAAAAGAAAAAGATACTTGCCCTTATCTGGTTTCCCATGCTAGCTCTCTTTTGAGATTTAGACTTTTATGTATGTACTCTTTCCACACTTTTATACTTTTCCCTCTTTTTATTGTTATTTTTTTCCTGATGCCAATTCCTAGACCAATAAGACTTAAATAATACGAGCAAAAAGAAAGAGGTAGCCATAAGTTCAGTAAACTTATAAGCTACCTCATTCTTTTAGTATTTAATACTGTTCATATTGTCAATAATCTCTGCTGTAAAGCTTTTTTGTTCTAATTCACCATTTGCGTATTCAATTTTTAAGATTACATTAGTAAGATCTCCTTCTAACACTTCTATAGGAAAGTTTAGCTCCCACTCTTCAGCTTGATAATCTCCATAGTGAGGATGTTCAGGCCTAGTCAAAGGTGCAGTGATTTCCTTCCCATCATAAGTTATGGTAGCAGTAATATGGGTAATTAAGTAGAAGTCGAAGAATAATGGCTTACGCTGAGTAAAGTTGACAGCATATTGCAGCAATTTACCATTAGATGACGAAGCACCCGAGCCAATAAGTTCAAGGGGCGCAGCTTGATAGTAGTAGCCAGGGATAGCACTAATACCTTCAGCCCTAATCATCTTCCCATTTGCTACTAGCTGGTATTCATAATCCTTTATAGGATCAAGCACTACAGGCGCAGAGAAAGAAGTCTCGCTTATTTGACTAGCCTCCACTCTCTGCCAAGCAGCAGACCCTTTTTCTCGGTACTGTAATACTATGATAGCACCTTGCTCTACCTCCCGGTAAGTCCACTCCACATCTAAGTGAATACTTTTAGGGGAGGAAATTGTAGTATTGGGTTTAAAGTCTACACTAGTGATTAGTTTGCTTTCCTCTTTAATACTGTTTACATTATGATGTAGGTCAACAACTAAGGATCTCAGGAAGTCAGTGTGATTGTAAACACTCCTTTCCATTCGAACAGCTAAATTGTTTTCCATTTTGTTTAAAGCTGATAGGGTGTACACATTTAATGCTAAACTCCCAGCCACTAACCAGGTTAGTATCTTTATACTCTTATTCATTCATTCCTCCACGCTTATTTAGATTGTGCTGCTTATACCTTAAGTGTACTGAATACATTTAATGTTCGGGGTATAAGCAAACAAATCCTCTATTTAATCAACTTCATTTGACAATAAAAGGATTTTGCTGTAAAATGAATGATAGTCAGTCATATT
>CAYVRD010000027.1:0-24482 GCA_964454195.1 uncultured Clostridia bacterium | reverse complement strand
ATATTGCACCCCGGGCATGGTGTTAGCTACAAAAGTCTTACTAGAGGATAACCCAAGTCCAACTAGGAAAGAAATAAAGATTGGCTTATCGGGAAACTTATGCCGTTGTACCGGCTACTCTAATATTTTTAATGCTGTTGACGCAGCTGCAAAGGCTGGTGAAAAGGCAGATGAATAATAAAAGCAATATAGGGAGTAGTCCTCATAAGGTAGACGGCTTAGGGAAAGTGTTAGGGCTCACCAGGTACCCAGCAGACTATTATCGTGACAATATGATTTACGGCAAGACCCTGCGAACTAGTGTTGTTCATGCCAATGTAGTGGGCATTGATACTTCCAGAGCAGAAAAGATTCCAGGGGTCACTGTCTTAACGGCTAAAGATATTCCAGGGCATAACGCCCATGGTGTTATAAAACAGCACCAACCTATTTTAGCAGCAGACAAAGTAAAGTATATTGGCGATCCATTAGCTGTAGTAGGTGGAGCAGACTTAGATTTAGTTGAAGAAGCTTTAGGGCTAATTCAGGTTGAATATGAGGAATTGCCAGTTTTAACAGATCCTGAGGAGGCCATGAATCCTGGAGCCATATTAATTCACGAAGAGGGCAATGTGGCTTACCATCTGCCTATTAGAAAAGGTGATATAGCTAAGGGCTTTCAGCAATCAGATATAATAGTAGAAAATACTTATCAGGTACAAATGGTGGATCACGCCTTTTTACAGCCGGAGGCTGCCTTAGCAGAGCTAGATGACCAGGGCAACCTGGTATTATATGTGGCTACCCAGTATGCCCACTGGGACCGGGTTGAGATAGCCAAAGCACTGAATTTAGGACTTAATAAGGTGAGGGTTGTTACTACTGCTGTGGGAGGAGCCTTTGGTGGTCGAGAGGACATGACCTTACAGGTTCATGCCTGCCTGTTAGCTCTAAGAACAAACAAGCCTGTGAAGATGATCTATGAGAGAGATGAATCTTTCTTAGCCCATTGTAAGCGTCATCCTATGAAGATGTACTATAAAACAGGGGCTACTAAAGAGGGTATACTAATGGCGGTAGAAGCTACTATCATTGGTGATACAGGTGCTTATGCATCATGGGCTCCCAATATCTTGAGAAAAGCAGGTGTCCATGCTGTTGGACCTTATCGGGTCCCCAATGTAAAAGTGGATTCCTATGCAGTCTATACCAACAATCCTTTTGCTGGCGCTATGAGGGGCTTTGGAGCTGCCCAGCCTCCTTTAGCTCATGAGTCCCAGATGGATATCTTAGCTGAGAAGCTAGGACTAGATCCTGTGGAGATTAGACTAAGAAATGCTTTGAGGGTGGGGGATCAGACTGCAACAGGACAGATTTTGGAAAGCAGCGTTGGCCTTACTCAAACCATAGAGGCTATTGCTGCTTACTTGCCAACTAAGCTAAGGGAGGATGAATAGATGGTTAAAAAAAGGGGAATCGGCATAGGTTCAATAATCTACGGTACCGGATATGGCAACGGATTTCCTGATGCATCTAGTGCCTTTGTGGAAATAAATGACGATGGCACAGCTACCCTGCTGACTGGTGCCATAGATGTTGGGCAAGGCTCCAATACAGTTTTAGCTCAAATTGCTGCTGAAGAATTAGGCGTGTATCTAGAGGATATAACTGTAATATCAGGAGATACAGCCACTACTCCCGATGCGGGTACTACTGCTGCTACTAGAATAACCTATACTACTGGCAATGCAGTTAGATTAGCTTGTCAAAAGGCATTGCAGGTGCTGCTAGAAAGAGCAGCTCGAGAACTAGGGGTTAATACTACCGCTGGGCTTATTGTAAAGAATAGAAAAGTCTTAATAAAGACCTTCCCCCAAAAATATTTATGGATTAAAGACGTAGCTACTAGAGCTAGATTTGGTGGTGTTAGACTACTGGGTGAAGCAACATTTCTTTCTCATACTACTGAATTAGATCGGGAGACAGGACAGGGAGCACCCTATTGGCCTTACGCCTTTGCTACCCAGTTGGCCGAGGTGGAAGTAGACACAGATACGGGCAAGGTGGACGTATTAAAAGTAGTAGCTGCCCACGATGTGGGCCGGGCTATAAATAAACAGGGTGTAGAAGGACAAATATCAGGAGGCGTAGCCCAGGGAGTTGGCTATGCATTAACTGAGGAGATAGAATTAAATCAGGGGAAAATAAAAAACCCAAGCTTTACCGGCTATATTATTCCCACTACTATGGATATGCCTGAGGTAGAGCCAATAATAATTGAAGACTTAGAGCCTTCTGGACCCTATGGTGCAAAAGGAGTCGGAGAACCAGCAATGCTGCCTACTGCGCCAGCTATTATCAATGCCATCTACGATGCAGTGGGAATAAGAATAACCCAGCTTCCGGCAACTCCTGAGAGGGTGTTAGCCCTATTGCAGGAGAAAAATAAATCTAACTAGAGTTGGGGACATTATTATTATCAGAACTGGAAGGGGACTCATTTTATGAAGCTGTTGATAAGAAATGGCACTATTATCACTATGAATGCTCAAAGAGAGGTTTTTACTGGAGATATTCTAATCCAGGAGAACCGAATAGTACAAATAGCAGATAAGCTGCTAGAGCAGGGAATAAAGGCTGATAAGGTTATTGATGCCACAGGTAAAGTTGTCATACCCGGCTTAATCCAACCCCATATCCATTTATGTCAGAGCTTACTCCGAGGTCAAGCAGATGATTTAGAGCTGCTAGACTGGCTTAAAAAACGCATATGGCCTTTAGAGGGTGCTCATGATGCAGAATCAATTTACTACTCTGCCATGCTGGGCTGTGGAGAAATGTTTAAGGGTGGCACTACAGCTATTGTTGATATGGGGACCGTAAACTACACTGAGGAATCCTTTTTAGCTATAAAAGAAAACGGCATGCGTGCTATTGCAGGAAAAGTGATGATGAACTATGGAGAAGGTGTTCCTAAATCATTAATGGAGAATACTGACGAATCAATAAATGAAAGTGTGGATTTGCTGGAAAAATGGCACAACAAAGAAAATGGTCGAATTCAGTATGGATTTGCTCCTAGATTTGTAGTATCCTGCAGTGAGCAGTTATTGTTACAGGTGCGAGACTTAGCCCAAAAATATCAAGTAGTTATCCATACCCATGCATCGGAAAATAGAAGTGAAATTGCCTTGGTGGAAAAAGAGCGGGGAATGAGAAATGTGGCCTACTTAGAAAAAATCGGTCTAACTGGTCCCAATCTAGTATTGGCCCATTGTATCTGGCTAGATGAACAGGAAATGGATATATTAATTAACAGCAAAACGAAAATTGTCCACTGTCCATCCTCCAATATGAAGCTGGCATCGGGAATAGCCAAGATTCCAGAACTGCTAGAGCGAGGAGCTTTTGTATCCTTAGGTGCAGACGGGGGACCATCCAACAATAACTTAGATCAGTTTATGGAAATGAGACTGGCAGCATTAATTCAAAAGCCTATCTATGGTCCCACTGTCATGCCTGCAGCTCAAGTTTTTGAAATGGCTACCCTGGGGGGAGCCAAAGCCATGGGTCTTGAAGGGGAGATTGGTAGCTTAGAGGTAGGTAAGAAAGCAGATTTAGCTATATTGGATTTAAATGATTTTCACTCAATTCCCTCCCACGGAATAGATATTTATGCCCGTCTAGTATATCAGGCTAAAAGTAGTGATGTGGTAACTACTATCATAGACGGAAAAATAGTGATGGAGGATAGAAAACTGTTAACAATTGACGAAGAAATGGTTAAAGCCAAGTGCCACGAAGGGATCCTGCGCTTGTACCAGCGGGCAGGACTGTAGGTAAGGAGGAAGAAATGCTTTGAATATTTTTGATGTTATTGGTCCAGTAATGATTGGTCCCTCCAGCTCTCATACTGCAGGGGCAGTTCGCATCGGTAAAATTGCTGGTATTATATTAGGAGAGCCAGTCAAAAAAGCAACGATCTTTCTGCATGGCTCATTTGCCAAAACCTATAAAGGTCACGGCACAAATCTGGCAATAATAGCAGGCCTTTTAGGATATGAGACGGATGACCCTAGAATCAGGGAGGCCATAAATATTGCTGTAGCAGCAGGGATGGAGATTGAGTTTATTCCCACTAATCTGGGGGGGAACATTCACCCCAATACGGCAAAGCTAGATCTAATAGGAATAAGGGGCAAAAACATAAGAGTAGTGGGCTCGTCTATCGGCGGAGGTAACATAGTTATAAATCAAATAGATCAGTTTGTTGTAGACATCTCAGGAGACTACTTTGCGTTGATTGTAGCCCATGAGGATCGTCCGGGAATAATAGCAAAGGTAACAGCTCTGCTAGCTCAAGATGAGATTAATGTGGCTGAGATGAAAGTTTCTCGAGAGCAAAAGGGTGATCAGGCGTTGATGGTTATTGAGACTGATCAAGAAGTGCCACAGGATACCTTAGCTAAAATCCAGCAGGTGCCGCTAGTGTGTTCTGCAATTATGGTTAAGCCAATCTAAGCTACAAACCTTGTTTAACTGGAGGTAAGTGATGTTTTTTAAAACTGTTAAAGAAATGGTTTCCCAAGCAGAAAAAGAGAAGGTAACTATAGGTGAGCTGGTATTAAAGGAGCAGGCCCGCCAAATGGAAAAGACACCTAAAGAGCTGGCTAATGAAATGCAAAGCTATTTTAATGTAATGAAGGAGGCAGCAGAAAAGGGTATTAATGACCCTACAAAATCCTTTAGTGGCTTAGTTGGAGAAGACGGACGTAAGGTGATGGACTGGGTCAAGGGAGGCAATAGCATCTTGGGGAGCTTGGCTGGAAAAGCAGTTGCCTTTTCTTTAGCTGTAGCTGAAGTAAATGCAGCTATGGGGAAAATAGTGGCTGCCCCTACTGCCGGCTCATGTGGTGTGTTGCCAGCCTGTCTCATCAGTGTGGCAGAGGAAAGAGGAATAAGTGAAGAAAAAACCCTAGAAGGACTGTTTACCGCAGCTGGTATAGGGCTAATTATTGCTAAGAATGCCACCATATCGGGAGCAGAAGGGGGCTGTCAAGCTGAATGTGGTTCAGCTTCAGCTATGGCTGCGGCGGCAATTGTAGAGATGCTTGGGGGAAGTCCAAACCAAGCTGCTCAGGCCACTGCCATTTCGCTTAAAAATATCTTAGGCTTAGTATGTGATCCGGTGGCTGGGCTGGTAGAAGTACCATGCGTCAAAAGAAACGCAATTGCTGCTGTAAACGCCTTAACTTCTGCCGAAATGGCTTTAGCTGGAGTAGGAAGTGCTATTCCTGTAGACGAGGTAATAATAGCTATGTATGAGGTAGGCAAGGCAATGCCACCCAGCCTAAGAGAGACAGCTGGAGGTGGCTTAGCTAATACTCCAACAGCTCGCAAGCTAGAGCGAGAGATATTAAAATAAATAAAAAAAATAAGTATTTTCTTCTGCTCTAGCAGGAATTTTAGCATAACCTATCTAATAAGACTAATATATTAATTTTACACAGAGCGGGATGAATGTTAGCGGGAGAGACCGTAATGGCGCCGAAGGAGCAACTAATTAGCAGCTAACTGATTAGGAAACTCTCAGGCAAAAGTACCGCAGCATGACCAGCCTCTGGAGAGTTTCTCTATTACATTTAGAGAGCACCAACGGGGTAATTGGATTAGATCCAGTAATCTCTCAGGTATCCGGGACAGAGGAGACAGCGCTAGTATTAGCATGTCTTTAATCTGTCCTTTTTTATTTTTTCTTTCCCAAATATCGTAGAGTAAAATAACTAGCTAACGACAAAAATAAGAAACGAGGTGATAATAATTGTCTGAAAACAATAGCTTAAAACGGACTCCCCTTTTTGAGAAGCATGTGGCGGAGGGTGGTAAGATTATTGATTTTGGCGGGTGGGAGCTACCAGTTCAATACCAAGGAATTATTGAAGAGCATCAAAATGTGCGGTCAAAAGCTGGTCTGTTTGATGTATCCCACATGGGTGAAATAGAAATATCAGGGACAGGAGCACTAAATTTTATCAACAAGCTGATAACTAATGATGCTGAAAAACTAGCAGACAATCAGGTGCTTTATACACCTATGTGTCTGCCTAGTGGAGGAATAGTAGATGACTTGCTTGTTTATCGCAAGGACAAAGAAAACTTTCTCTTAGTAGTTAATGCGGCCAACGTGGCAAAGGATTTACAGTGGGTTAAAGATAATGCTATAGGGGAAGAGGGTGTATTAATCCAGGATAAATCAGATGAAACTGCTCAGCTTGCTTTACAAGGACCTTTAGCGGAAAAAATATTGCAAAAGCTTACTAAACTGGATTTAGCTAAAATTCCCTACTATTGGTTTAAAGAAGGGAATATAGGTAATTATAAAGCTCTAATATCTCGAACTGGTTATACTGGTGAAGATGGTTTTGAGATTTACCTTTCACCCGAAGATGCCCCGGCTGTATGGGAGGCGCTTATGAATGGGGGAAGACCGTTAGGCCTAATGCCAATAGGATTAGGTGCTAGAGATACACTGCGCTTTGAAGCCAGACTGCCCTTGTATGGTAACGAGCTGGCAGAAAACATAACTCCTCTAGAAGCAGGTCTGGGCATATTTGTCAAGCTAGATAAACCGGATTTTATTGGCAAGGCAGTACTGGTCCAGCAGAAAGAAACAGGCCTTACAAGAAAAACTATAGGCTTCGAAATGCTAGAAAGGGGTATCCCCCGTCATCATTATCCAGTAATGAAAGGTGATCAAGAAATTGGTTTTGTCACTTCGGGCTCCTTTGCGCCAACCCTAAATAAAAACATTGGCTTAGCTCTAATCGCCGTAGAAGAAGCTCAACTTGACAATGAGATTGACATCATAATTAGAAATAAGCCTGTAAAGGCAAAAATAATTAAAACCCCATTTTATAAGAGGAGGATGGATTAAATGACAATTCCAAAGGATTTACTTTATTCGAAGGAACATGAATGGTTAAGAATTGAAGGCAATGTGGCTCGGATTGGAGTCACTGATTATGCACAAAATGCTATGGGTGATGTGGTTTTCGTAGAGCTACCTGAAGAGAACGGGGAGCTAGATGCAGGTGACTCCTTCGGAGTTATTGAATCTGTAAAGGCAGTTTCCGACATCTACGCTCCTGTAGCTGGTAAGGTTATTAAAATCAATGAAAAGCTATTAGACTCACCGGAATTAATTAATGAAGATCCCTATGGTGAAGGATGGATAGTGGAGCTGGAAGTAAGCGGAGATTTAGAAAGTATGTCTCTAATGTCTGCAGAGGAGTATGAAGAGTTTCTTAAAAAGGAGGCATAATAATGAGAGTAAGTTATGTACCTCACACTGATAAGGATAGGCAGGAAATGTTATCCAGTATAGGCTTTAATAGTATGGATGATCTATTTGCCCACCTACCCCAAGATGTTAAGCTCAAAAGACCTCTTGCTCTGCCTGGAGGAATGTCAGAGCTCGAGCTGGTAAGGCATGTATCGGGCTTGGCAGCAAAAAACCAAACTATGAATGAGTATAACTCCTTCTTAGGTGCTGGAACATATGATCATTTTATTCCATCAATTGTAGACCACCTACTACTGCGATCTGAGTTTTATACTGCTTATACCCCTTATCAACCTGAGATAAGCCAAGGTACACTGCAGGCAATTTACGAGTTTCAAACCCTTATTTGCCAGCTCACAGGCATGGCTGTAGCCAATGCATCTATGTACGATGGAGCTACTGCCCTGGCAGAAGCAGCGGCATTGGCCAGTAGTCAAACAAGAAAAAACAAGATTGTAGTAGCTACTACAATTCATCCTGAGTATCGAGAAACTCTGCATACCTACGCTAGGGCCCAGGATCTTGAAGTGGTTCAAGTTGGTTATAGCGATGGAACAATAGACTTAGCAGCTCTAGAACAGGCAGTTTGTGATAAAACTGCTGCTGTGTTAATGCAGCAGCCTAACTTTTTTGGCTGTTTAGAGGACGGTAGAGCTGTCTCTAAACTGGCCAAAATGAATAAAGCTCTGTTGGTAGTAGTGGCAGATCTTTTATCTCTAGCTATTCTCTCCCCGCCAGTAGAATATGAAGCTGATATAGTGGTTGGAGATGCTCAAATCTTTGGCAATCCACCTAGTTTCGGCGGTCCTCATGTAGGCTATTTTGCCTGTAGTGATAAGTTGATTCGCCGCATACCAGGTAGATTAGTAGGGAGGACTGGGGACAAAAACGGAGTTGAAGGCTTTGTATTAACCCTTCAGGCTAGAGAACAGCATATCCGACGAGAAAAAGCTGCATCAAATATCTGCTCTAACCAGGCATTAGCTGCCTTGGCAGCAAATATCACTATGGTCAGCCTTGGCAAAGAAGGGATTAAGGAGATGGCTAGCCAGTGTGTGGCCAAATCTAAGTATACCCTGCAGCGACTGCAAGAAATAGGATTAAAGCCAGCTTTTTCAAAGCCCTTCTTTAGGGAATTTGCTATAAAATCCAATAGGGACATCATAAGCCTAAATAAATTGTTACTGGAGAAAAAGATAATTGGAGGTCTGCCTTTAGGCAGGTTTTATCCGGAGCTAAATGACAGTGCGCTGGTTTGTGTTACTGAGGTTAAGACTAAGGAAATGATTGATGATTTTGTAATTGCCTGGGAGGGATTGCTATGAAAGAAAGCTTAATTTTTCAAAAGAGCAAGCCTGGGCGACAGGGTGTTAGCCTGCCTAGCTGTGATGTTCCGCCAGTAGACTTGGGTAGCTTTTTCGGCCAGGATAATTTGCGCCAAACAGAGCTTGATTTACCTGAGGTTGGAGAAGTGGAAGTAGTGAGACATTTTACCAAGCTGTCCCAACAAAACCACGGTGTAGACTCAGGCTTTTATCCCTTAGGCTCTTGTACTATGAAATACAACCCTAAAGTCAATGAAAACATGGGCAGATTGCCTGGCTTTTCCCGTATTCATCCCTACATGGACGAAAGCTTGGTACAGGGTGCATTACAGATAATATATGAAATAGATCAGTACCTAAGTGAAATAGGGGGTATGGCTCGCACCTCAATGCAGCCTGCGGCAGGAGCTCACGGTGAGCTTACAGGCTTAATGATCATTCAAAAATATCACAGAGATCGGGGAGACATTAAACGCTCAAAAGTAATAGTGCCCGATTCAGCCCACGGAACAAACCCAGCCACTGCTGCTGTGTTGGGAATGGAAGTGGTGGAGGTTAAGTCTAATTCAGCAGGTGGAGTAGACTTGTCAGCGCTAAAGGATGCTGTCAGTGACGAAACTGCAGCCTTAATGTTGACTAATCCTAATACCCTAGGCTTATTTGATGTAAATATCAAGGAAATTGCAGATATTGTTCACCAAGCGGGTGGTCTGCTATATTATGATGGAGCCAATATGAATGCAATTATGGGTATCTCTAGACCAGGAGATATGGGCTTTGATGTTCTTCATTACAATCTCCACAAGACCTTTTCTACGCCCCATGGAGGGGGAGGACCTGGTGCAGGACCAGTGGGAGTGAAGGACTTTTTAGTTCCCTATTTACCTTGTCCGATGGTAGAGTACGATGAAGCAAAGGATAAGTACTACTTAGATTATGAACGATCTCAATCTATAGGGAGAGTTAAAGCCTTTTATGGTAATTTTGGTATAGTTGTGAGAGCTTATACATATATTAGAGCTCTTGGTGGAGAAGGACTAAAGGAAGTAAGTGAAAATGCGGTATTAAATGCCAACTATTTAATGCGCCAGCTTGAGAAGGATTTTTATCTTCCCTATACTGGGACTTGTATGCATGAGTTTATTCTAACTCCCAAGCCATTTAAAGAGCAGGGTGTGCATACCTTGGACGTGGCAAAACGCCTTATTGATTTTGGCTTCCATCCTCCTACAATCTATTTTCCACTGATTGTGGAGGAAGCTATGATGTTTGAGCCTACTGAGACTGAGTCTAAGGAGACTCTTGATCAATTTATAGAGGCTATGAAGAAAATTGCTCAGGAGTGCAAAAATACTCCTCAGGTAGTGAAAGAAGCCCCCCACACCACTTATGTGAGCAGAATGGATGAAGTTACAGCGGCAAGAAAGCCAGACTTAAGATGGAACAAGGAAGTTTGATAAGGAGTTTTGCAGTATGAATAAAGCTACAATAGTATTACAACAAAAAGCCTGGATGCTGCGGGAAAAAAATTTTCCCGCCAGCATCCAGTTTGATTATCCCACCGCCACTAGGGCTGTGCGCCTAACTGACACTAATTGTGTATTAAATTGTGCCCACTGCGGTGGACATTACTTAAAAAGCATGCTGCCATTAGAAGAAATAGTAATGTCACACTTAAAAGAAGAAACTACCAGAAAATATACTAGTTTTTTAATTAGCGGTGCCTGTGATCAGCAGGGAAGAGTGCCATTTATGCATAAATACGATGATTTAGTAAGCTTAAAGAAAAAATTTAAAGTAAACATGCATGTGGGATTAATAGATTTAGCTACAACCAAAATGCTGCCTCAAGTTGCAGACGTAATATCTTATGATTTTGTCAGTGATTTAGAGACCATAAAAGAGGTTTATGGAATTACAAAAACAGGAGAAGATTATCTTCAATGTCTCCGTTCAATTAAACAGGAGGTTAAGGTGTTGCCCCATATCTGCATTGGTCTTAAAGGGGGAGAAATAGCGGGAGAATATGAGGCATTGGAAATTCTCCAGCAAGAAAAAGTGGATGGCTTGGTGTTTATAGTGTTTATACCAACAAAAAATACTAGATACGCCTATCGGGAACCTCCGCAGCTAGATAGGGTGATAAGTCTATTAGCCAAAGCTAGACTAATGTTTCCCCATATACCAATTCACTTAGGCTGCATGCGTCCCAAGGGAAAATATAGGGAACAGCTAGATCAATGGGCGGTAAGATGTGGTGTAAATAAAATAGTGATGCCTACAAGAGGAGCAATAGAAACAGCAAAGCTGCTGGGCTTAGAAATAAGCACTGGACAGGAGTGTTGCACATTATGATTAAGGTATCTATGGGAACAGCCAGTGTATTAGGCTTTAGAAAAATTGAAAACGACGCACCTCCTACTACTGCCTACTTGTTGGCAGGAGACAGATGTAAAAATAGTTGTTCTTTTTGTCCCCAGGCGAAAAATAGCAACGGCAGAGTAGACATGCTTTCCAGGATAGTATGGCCTCAGTACAATAGTCAAAGGGTTGTAGAGGCTATAGCAAAAGCAGTGGAAAAAGAACAGATAAGGCGAACATGCCTACAGGTTGTCAATAATCAGGAAGCCAAGGACCTGGCAGTGCAGTTTCTAAAACAATTAAAGGAAAGCATCCAAGTACCCATCTGCATATCAGCCAATATATCCAATGCAAAGGAAGCAAGTATGCTAATTGAGCAGGGAGCAGATAGAATTAGCGTAGCCATTGACTGTGCCAGTCCACTATTATTTCCTACAGTTAAAGGAGGGACTCTGGAGGAGAAGGTTGTCTTTATAGAAAACTTAAACGCCAGTTTGCCTGGGAGAATAGGCACCCATTTGATTGTGGGTTTAGGTGAGACTGAAGAAGAAATAATTAAACTGATGGGCAGACTGATTAGTAAAGGTATTACAGTTGCCCTATTTGCCTTTACACCAGTAAGGGGGACTAGAGATGAGTTGCGCAGTCCACCCCCTATAGGCTCTTATCGCAGAATCCAGGTAGCCCATTTTTTGCTGACAAAAAAAATTATGGAAATAAAGGATTTTTCTTTTAAAGAATCGAAAATTTTTCATTATGGAATTGCAGAAGATCATTTATTTGATATTTTACAAGATGGCACTGCGTTTCAAACCTCGGGTTGTGATTACTGCAATCGTCCCTACTATAATGAAAAGCCTGGAGGGATAATCTACAATTATCCTCGAAGGCTTGATAGAGATGAAGTAATTTCTGCAGTGAAAATGTTAAAGGTGGAGGAGTAAATGACATTACAAAAATGGCGACTAATTGATACTGGTGTAAATGATGGATATACTAATATGGCTATAGACCATGCTATTATGGACAATGTCAGAGCCGGGTATTCCCCACCTACTCTTCGCTTTTATCAGTGGGATCCTCAAGCGTTAACTGTTGGCTATTTTCAAAATGTTTATAAGGAAGTAGACTTAGAAAAATGTGGTCAGCTAGGTATAGACGTAACACGCCGACTGACAGGAGGCAGGGCTGTTCTGCACCATTTGGAACTTACTTATAGCATAGTATGCACCCAAGAATCTCCTGTAGCTTTAGGTAGCATTATCGAATCCTACTTGAGAATTAGTAGGGGAATAGTAACTGGACTTAAACAGCTAGGCATAGATGCCCAAATTGTGGCTCAACCTAGAAAAATAAGGGAAGGGTCATCTGCTGCCTGTTTTGACACACCTTCCTGGTATGAGTTGGTAGTAGATCAAAAAAAACTAGTAGGCAGTGCCCAAACCCGTAGACGGGGAATTATGCTCCAGCATGGTTCCATACCATTGTCTCTGTCAACAGATTTGCTGGCTAGAGTATTGCAATTTCCCTCTGAAGTCGCCCGGGAAGCCTTTTCCAAGATGCTTAAAGAAAAGGCCATCGGACTTGATCAATGCACCTCTACTCTAAAAAAGGAACAGCTAGTGGCAGCTATGACTGAGGGCTTAGCAAAAGAATTACGGCTGGATTTAGCCCAGTCATCCTTAAGCGAAACTGAGGAAAAAAGTGCCCATATGTATAGAGAAAAGTATTTATCCTATGAATGGATTTTTAAATCAGGAAGGAGTAGGCGATGAAAGGAATACTCTTTGATCTGGATGGAACCTTGTTGCCAATCAATACAGAGCAATTTTTAGAGGAATATTTAAAGCTACTAGCTCCCAAGGTGATAGAACACATGGACCCACAAGTGTTTTGTCAGCATCTATTAGCTGCAACTGCTGCCATGATTAAAAATGATGATGCTGATATGACTAATGAACAAGTATTTATGGAGGATTTTTTTAATCGAGTCAATGTTCCAAAGGAAAAGCTATTGCCAATATTTGAAGAATTTTATGCAAAGGACTTCAAAAAACTAGCAAAATGTACTAAGGCTGCTGCCACTAGTAAAGAACTGGTAGAAGAACTAGCTAAAAGAGATGTTAAATTAGTATTAGCAACCAATCCCCTCTTCCCTTTAGTGGCAATAGAGGAAAGATTGAGCTGGTTAGATATTGATCCAAGCCTATTTAGTCTTATTACATCCTACGAGAACATGCACTTTTGCAAGCCAAATATAAATTATTACCGAGAAATTATTGAGAAATGTAGCTTAAACCCTGAAGAGTCAATAATGATCGGCAACGACCAGGGAGAAGATATGATTGCAAAAAAGCTGGGTATGAAAGGATATCTAGTAACCGATTACCTGATCCCCCTGAAAGAAGATCAGGAGGATATCCAGCCTGATTGGCAAGGAAATTTTAAAGAGCTAAAGGATTACCTTTTACTTAAATTATAAACTAGGTGAGGAGGAATGCTAATGCTATCTGATGAAAATCTTAAGCGTTACAGTAGACAGATAATTCTTCCTGAAGTGGGTGAAAAAGGTCAGCAAAAGCTAACAGATGCCAAGGTATTAATGATAGGAGCTGGTGGCTTGGGCTCACCAGTTTGCTATTACTTAGCTGCGGCAGGTGTAGGTACAATAGGCATTGTGGATATGGATGTGATAGATTTGTCCAACCTACAGCGGCAAATATTGCACAGCACTGATGGCCTAGGTAAGCCTAAAGTAGACTCGGCTAAGGAAAGATTAATAGCCTTGAATCCCAATATAAATATTAATCCCTATTATAAAAAAATTGAGGCTCATAATGTTATAGAGCTTATAGAACAATATGATATTGTGGTAAATGGTGTTGACAACTTCACAGCCCGGTTTTTGTTAAACGATGCTTGTGTGTTAGCTAAAAAGCCTCTAGTTGAGGCGGGGGTATTGCGCTGGGAGGGGATGATAATGACTATTGTCCCCGATGTGGGACCATGTTATAGATGTGTCTTTCCTGAGCCCCCACCACCAGGTGCAGTTCCCACTGCTCAACAGGCAGGGGTTATAGGAGTTATTGCTGGAACTATGGGTGTGTTGCAAGCTGCTGAAGTAATTAAACTTATCCTAGGAGCAGGTAAAGGATTAGTTGGGCGACTGTTAACCTTTGACGCCTTATATGGAACATTTAACGAAGTGCATATAAAAAAGAACAGCAAGTGTGGAGTTTGCGGAGAGAACCCCAGTATAAAAAATTTATTGAATTATACTAATAGGTCTTATGATTATTGAAAAAAGCGCTATAATGAAACATACTCCCCGTAGGCAGACAGGTAAAACAAGGAAAACTGGCTTCCTACGGGGAGTATTTTAAAATATCTAAAGGATAAAATGCTAGTATTATTAAATAGATTTCAGGAAAGGAGGCTGACCAAGATGGTTAAAAAAATAGCTGATAGCATTTTAGATTTAATTGGTTATACACCCATGGTGAGATTGTCGAAAATAGCTGGGCCGGAATCGGCTGAAGTGGTAGCCAAGATAGAGTTTTTTAATCCCGGGGGCAGTGTGAAAGACAGAATAGCAATGAATATGATAACAGAAGCAGAGAAAGCTGGGAAACTTAGCCCCGGAGGAACAATTGTTGAAGCTACCAGTGGAAATACCGGTATTGGCTTGGCCATGGTTGCTGCAGCAAAAAACTATCGTTTAATTTTAGTTATGCCTGAAACCATGAGTATAGAGCGACAAAATTTATTAACAGCTTATGGAGCTGAGCTACACTTGACCCCTGGCGATCAAGGGATGATGGGTTCTATCAAAAAGGCATACCACCTATTAGAAAATAACCCGGACTACTTTATGCCTAGCCAGTTTGAAAACCCGGCAAATCCAGCAATACATGAAGAAACTACTGGGGTAGAGATACTGAAGCAAACTGAAGGGAACATAGATGCATTTGTGGCAGGGATTGGAACAGGAGGTACTATTACTGGTGTTAGCAGGGCTTTAAAAGAAAAGCTGCCCCATGTGAAAATATATGGCGTAGAGCCTGCCAATTCTCCAATTTTAAGTGGAGGTGAACCAGGACCTCATAAAATCCAAGGGATTGGAGCAGGATTCAAACCGAAGGTATTGAATCAGGAACTAATAAATGAGATAATTACCGTTAGTGATGAGGATGCCTATCTGCAATCAGTAAGCTTGGCTCAACAAGAGGGGCTAATGGTAGGGATATCTGCTGGAGCTGCTGTATTTGCTGCTCTGCAAGTGGCAAAGAAAATTGGTCCTGGCAAAAGGGTAGTAGTCATCCTGCCAGATACAGGCGAACGGTATTTGAGTATGGGGCATGTTTTCAAGGCGGAGCTGCGAAAAAAGGGGATATGGGATGATGAACAAAAATGATCTTAACCATCAGGTCAGGGAGCTGGTAACTAATCTTGAAAATCAGGTAAGAGATTGGCGTAGATACTTTCACATGCATCCTGAGCTAAGCAATGGGGAACACAAAACTAGCCAGTTTATATATCATGCCTTGCAACAAATGGACTTAGAGCCAGCTATTATTGGGGGAACCGGTGTAATTGCTACACTGCAGGGGGAAAGAGGTCCAGGAGCAACTATTGGTCTGAGAGCAGATATGGATGCTTTGCCAATTTTAGAAGAAGCCGAGGTTGATTTTGTTTCTGTCAACCACGGCATCATGCACGCCTGCGGCCATGACGCCCACCTAGCTATTATGCTGGGGACAGCTAAGGCGCTTTCTTCACTTAAGCATTGTTTTGCTGGGCAAATTAGATTTATATTTCAGCCTAGTGAGGAGATGCCGCCAGGTGGAGCAGCTCAAATGATTCAAGCTGGGATATTAGAAAATCCTTCTGTTGAGAAAATCTTTGCATTACATGTTAATCCCAATCTGCCAGCTGGCACTATTGGCTTAAAAGAAGGAGTCATTATGGCATCAGCAGACATTTTTACTTTAAAGGTGATTGGCTCAGGGGGTCATGGAGCTGCGCCTCAACAAACTATAGATCCCATAGTGGTAACTGCTCAGATAATATCAAGCTTACAAACTGTTGTAAGCCGTTATACCGATCCAACCCAATCAGCAGTAGTGAGCATTGGGCAAATTGCTGGTGGAACTGCCCACAATATTATTCCCAATGAAGTTTACCTTAAGGGCACGTGTAGATCTTTGACAGAAGATTCAAGGAAGAAGATACATTCTTTAGTAGAACAGATAATTAGCCATACCACAAAGGCTTTTGGAGCTAACTTTGAATTGGATTATCAATACGGATATCCTCCGGTAATTAACAATCCAGAGCTAATAAAAATGATCAAAGAAGTTAGCATTGATAGCTTTGGAGAAAAGAACACCCTTGACTTAGCTTCTCCATTTATGGGTGGAGAAGATTTTGCTTATTTTACCCAGCGATGTCCAGGTGCTTTTATTCACCTGGGGGTAGGTGTTCCAAACACCCTAAACTATCCCTTGCATCATCCAAAATTCTTAATAGATGAATCGGCTTTGGCTGTAGGCATGGAGTTAATGATTAAAATAGCCTTAAAAGAGTTGAGGAGGGAACAGGATTAAAATGAACTTAGGTAAATGCCATACTACAGCTATTGGTAGTCTGCCATTTTTAAATGTGGAGGACGGACATCAATTGATTAGAGATCATCTACATATACCCCACTGGCCCCAGTTGCCAAAGCTGGGAGCAGGCGAAGGATTTATAAATCAATTTGTACGCCCTTTAGTGCAGCTAGGTCTTATTTGCACCCCAGAGGGCAAATCTCCATACTTTGCCACCGATCGAGATGATTTTATCGACTTATTGACTGATTTTTACTCCCTTTATCTTTCGGCTATGGAGGGAGAGCAGGAGGCTTTAGACAAGTTCGGATTCCAAGAGGACTCAGCTGTGGGATTCTATTCTTTTATAGATAAAATTAAAAGCGGATATTATGGCCAGCCAGCTATAATCAAAGGACAAGTTAGTGGACCTATCACTCTGGGCCTTCAAATCACTGATGTAAATCGGCGGTCCAGCTACTACAATGAACAACTGCGGGATGTTCTGACAAAAGCCCTAGCCCTACACGCAAAATGGCAGGCTGGCAAGCTGATGAGTCTTGGAGCACAAGCCCTATTGTTCATTGATGATCCTGGCCTTTATTCCCTTGGTCTATCTACCCATATCACATTGACCAAAGAGGGAATTAGTCAGGACTTAACCCAAGTAATTGATGCAATTAAAAGCAGGGGAGCTTTAGTAGGGAGTCACACCTGTGCCAGTACCGATTGGTCGATGCTATTTGAACTAGATCTAAATGTAGTAAATTTTGATTCCTATGAATATTTTTCTTCTCTAGGTGTTCAGTCTGAAGAGACAAAGAAGTACTTGGATAAGGGAGGCATTTTAGCCTTTGGTATTATACCTACCAGCCCAGACATATTTAAACATACAGGAGAGAGCCTTGTGGATTTGCTTGAACAGCAATTGGACATATTAGCTAACAAGGGAATAGACAAAGAACTTTTGCTAAAACAGACTATAATCACCCCCAGCTGTGGCACTGGTACCCTTAATGAAGATATGGCAAAAAGAATTTATTTATTAACTCAAGAAGTAAGCCAAATACTTAGGAATAAATATAAAATCTAGTGAGGGTGAGACAATAGTGGCAGAAAAGCTTTTTCAGATAGTATCTAATATGCCGTTAACTTGGCAGATTTTTATCTTATCAATGTTCCCAATCACAGAGCTAAGAGCAGCCATTCCTTACGGAGTGGCCCAAGGCCTATCTCCTTATCATGTCTTTGCCTTAGGTGTAGCGGGAAACGCTTTGGTGGCTATTCCCATATTATTTATGCTTGAACCGGCTATTAAAATTGTCAGCTATGTTCCATTAGGGAAAAAATTGCTGACAAAGTGATTGAAAAGAGCAGAAAAAAAGGGGAACAGATTGTAAAATACGGACCATTGGGATTAGCTTTATTTGTATGCATTCCCTTGCCTGGCACTGGTGTCTGGACCGGTAGTCTAATTGCTTACTTGCTGGGATTTAAAACTACGGTAGCGATTATTTCATTGAGCAGCGGAGCTGCCTTAGCAGGGATAATAGTAACCATGATGAGCGTTGGAGCTGTACACACTCTTGGCCTAACAGTTGAGTGGCTAGTTGGTATTATTGTGGTGATTTTTTTGCTAGCCTTCTTAGTGAAACTTTTTAAGAAGTAAGAGAAAACAAAAGAGGAGGCTACTCTTTGTTCGAATATGTGGGCAATCTTCATGTTCATTCAGTTTTTTCCGACGGCAGTGGTACAATTGCTGAAATAGCAAAGGCTGGCAAGGAATCTGATTTAGACTTTATCATTATAACCGACCACTATACCCTAGAAGGCCTTAAAGAAGAGGGATATTATCAGGACGTATTAGTCTTGGTAGGCATGGAAATTAATAAAAACTGCCATCATTATTTAGCTATGGGTGTTAACCAGGTAATTGAGAACAACGATGCTAATCCCCAGGAAGTAATAAATAGAGTCAAGGAACAAGGGGGGATAGGCTTTATTGCCCATCCTTTTGAAAGCGGCTCTCCGTTATTTTTCAAGGGAAAAGTCTTTCCATGGCTAGATTGGAACGTTTATGATTATGATGGAATATGTATCTGGAATTACTGCTCCCAATGGAGAGATGGAGCAAGTAATATATTAACTGCTTTATATACCACCTTTATTGATCCAAATTATAAAATAATGGGGCCATGTCCTAAGGCTTTAGCTAAGCTAGATGAAATTGGACAGATGCGAAGGATTGTAGCCATCGGAGGCTCGGATGCCCATGCGGTCAAAGTTAGGTATGGCCCATTAAAATTTACCGTTTTTCCCTATGAGTTTTTGTTCCGCACTGTTAATACTCATATTATCACCTCTGAGGCATTAAATGGCGTGGTAACTAGGGATAAAAGACTTATTCTTGAGGCGCTTGCAGAAGGAAACTGTTTTATAGCACAGGATTATTATAGTAGCTCTAAAGGGTTTAGATGTTGGGTGGAATGCTCTCAGAATAAGGAAATTAAAATATCCATGGGAAAAGAAGTAGCATATAGAGAAGGTTTAAAAATTGTAGCTAACCTTCCTAGTCAAGGTCTAATAAAAGTAATAAGGGATGGAGTATGCGTTTATCAGGTGCTGGACCACAAGCTGGACTACTCCATTGATCATCCAGGAGTGATACGTTTGGAAATCTACTTACAAAAATATGGGATTAGAAAAAATAAGCTGCTACCTTGGATATTCACCAATCCTTTTTTTCTAAGATAGTTTATTGCAAAAAGGGTAAATAATTTTCACTGCCTTCTGGGAATAATAAACTAGGAGGTGAGAGGAATGATACAAAGACCCACTACAAAAATTAGACGAAGCGTGGTTGGTCAGTCTGCATCTCAGGTAGGCCATGGACGGTCTAGCCAACAGCAGTCTGGATTAGTTAATTCCCAGCTTAAAAAGAGAAGAATTAGCAAATATCAGTTCAATCAGTTTGATGGAGCAAATAACAATGACGACGATTTAATCTAAGAGATGTAGGCATGTGCCTACATTTTTTTTATTTGCATATAGGACTAAAGTATCATTTTTTTTATTTAGGACAAATTACTTACTAGTCATTGCAGGAAAAACTAAATATGCAGAGAATAAGTGTTATGTGGTAAGAAGTGGGTAGAAGTGGAGAGTTGTGCCACAAAAGTGGGGTGAAAAGCCATGTTTATGGGTGAGTTTCAACATGGGATTGACGGCAAAGGGAGATTAATTATCCCTGCAAAGTTTAGAGAAGGGCTGGGCGATAACTTTGTTGTTACTAAAGGAATGGACAACTGTCTATTTGTATACCCCATAAATGAATGGCAGCTATTGGAGCAAAAGCTAAAAACCTTACCCTTTACTAAAGCAGACGCTAGAGCTTTTGTGAGATTTTTCTTTTCTGGTGCAGCAGAGTGTGAATTAGATAAGCAGGGTAGAATTTTATTACCCCAAAACTTACGAGACTATGCTGAGCTGACAAAAGATATTGTTATCATCGGTGTTTCATCTCGAGTTGAGATATGGAGCAAAGAGCGTTGGACTGCCTATAGCAATGGAGCAGAAGCAGCCTACAGTGAAATTGCAGAAAAAATTGTTGACTTTGATTTAGGGATATAAAGGAAACAGAGCTAAATAAGCGAGGTGAACAGCTTGACTTTTGCCCATGTGTCTGTACTGCTCCAGGAGGCAGTAGACCTACTTGCGATAAAAAAAGACGGAATATATGTAGACTGTACATTGGGTGGAGGAGGCCACAGCTCAAAAATATTAGAGCAACTTAATGATTCGGGACATCTATATTCCTTTGACCAGGATCAGGTTGCTATTGATAATGCCAAAGAGCTTTTTTCTAATAGATCTAATTTTACGCTAATACATAGTAACTTTTCAGAAATTGCCTATCAGCTGGAGCAGCTTGGAGTAAATCAGGTGGATGGTATTTTATATGATCTAGGAGTTTCATCTCCTCAACTAGATGTGGGGGAGAGAGGATTTAGCTATCAACAGGATGCCCTATTAGATATGCGTATGGACAACACAAAGCAAATTACAGCTCATCAATTGGTCAATAGCTTAAGTGAGGGAGAGTTAAGCAAGATTTTTTGGGAATATGGTGAAGAAAGATGGTCGAAACGTATAGCTCAATTTATAGTTGAAGAAAGAAAGGAAAAAGCTATTGATTCCACAGGAGATTTAGTAAGGGTGATAAAAAAAGCTATCCCCAAAGGAGCTAGAAAAGATGGCCCTCACCCTGCTAAAAGAGTCTTTCAAGCTATTAGAATTTATGTAAACGACGAACTAGGTGCCCTGCAAAAAAGTCTTCAACAAGCTAGCAAGCTATTAAAAACTGAGGGCAGATTAAGCATAATTACTTTTCATTCTTTAGAAGATCGGATAGTGAAACAGTTTATCAAAGAAATGTCCCAAGGTTGCGTATGTCCACCCCAGTTGCCAATATGTGCTTGTGGGCAGCGGCCTCTATTAAAAAACTTGACAAAAAAACCTATTATCCCTAGTGAAACAGAGCTAGCTGTAAACCCTAGAGCCAGAAGTGCTAAGCTTAGGGGCTGTATAAAGCTTTAATAATTGTTCTAAATAAAAGGGAGGTTGAATAACTTTGGTATTAGCCCAAGAGAAATATGCTCAGCAAGTGGAGACACTGCCAAAAACAAATAGAGTGATTAAAAAGGATTCCAGCAGATGGCTTAAACCATCAACAGCCTTTGTTGTTAAAGTGGCAGTAGTTAGTAGCATATTACTAGCTTTTTCTTTGGGTATATTTTTAACTGCTCAATATGCAAAGATAGCTGCAGCTGGGTTTGCAATCAACCAATTAAAAGCTGAGATAGCCTCACTAGAGACTACAAATCAGAGATTACACTTAGCCATCTTGCAAAAACAATCTTTAGAGCGGGTGGAATATCTGGCTATAAACAAGCTGGGTATGGTTTATGCTGAACCAGCTGAAAGGCAACAGCTAGCTATTCATCGGGATAACCCTACTACTCAGCCCTGGTTTTTAGCACAAAGCCAATCAACTGAGAACGTTATACTAATAGAACAGCATGGACGCCAAATGAATCCGGTTATCCAGGCAATTAGTCAAGTGATTAGATTAAATAATTAAGTAGCAGTTCAACGGGGGTGACAGGCTATTAAGACAAATGTGGTATATAGAAAACGAATTGCCTTTATTTTTTTATGTACTATATTCGTGTTTTTTGCTCTAACTACTCGCTTGTTTTGGCTGCAGATAGTTAAAGGTGAAGAATTGCAACAGGGAGCCTTTAACAACAGGATGCGCGACATAGAGGTTAAAGCAAAAAGAGGCACTGTGTTTGATCGCAATGGCAAGGAATTGGCAATTAGCATCAGTGCAGATACGATAGTAGCAATTCCTCCTCAGATAAGAAATTCAAAGCGAGAAGAAGAAATAGCTAAAAAATTATCGGAAATATTAGAGCTGGATTACGAGAGAGTTTTAAATAGAATCACTAGGCGCTCAGCTTTTGAATTTGTACAGAGAAGAGTAGATTTTGAAAAAGCACAGCAAATAAAAGATTTGAATCTACCTGGGATTAGGATAATAGAGGAAAATCAACGATTTTATCCTAAAGGGAGCTTGGCAGCTCATGTTTTGGGATTTGCAGGTATAGATAATCAAGGACTAGAAGGAATTGAGGTTACATTTGAAGAAAAATTGAGGGGTAAACCAGGGAGAATTAGGGTAGAATTTGATGCTGGTGGTCGGGAAATACCCCACGCTACCCATGAATATATCCCACCAAAAGCCGGCTACAGCCTGATACTTACTATTGATGAGGTTATTCAGCATATTGTAGAACGGGAGTTGGATAAGGTCATTCAAACTACTAGGGCTAAAAGTGCTACCATCATACTGATGGATCCCAAAACTGGGGGCATACTGGCCATGTCTTCCAGACCAACCTTTAACCCAAACGAATTTGGCAAATTTCCATCTCAAAATTGGCGTAACACTGCAGTGTCAAATAGCTATGAGCCCGGCTCCACCTTTAAAATCATCACATTGGCAGCTGCTATTGAAGAAGGATTGTTTGACCCTAACAAAACTTTCCATGACCCAGGCTATATAAAGGTTGGCTCTGAGACTATCCGATGTTGGAAAGCAGGTGGCCATGGAACTCAAACCTTTGTTGAAGTGGTGGAAAATTCATGCAATCCAGGATTTATTACCCTAGGTCTTAATATTGAAGCCAAGCAGCGGGGGCTATTTTATCAATATATTAGAGGTTTTGGGTTTGGAAGCTTGACAAATGTTTTCTTGCCCGGAGAAGCCCCTGGCATTTTGATTAGTGAGAGAAATCTTAAGCAGATAAACATAGCTACAATTTCAATGGGGCAATCAATCGCTATTACTCCGTTGCAATTAGTAACAGCTGTTTCTGGAATAGTCAATGATGGCATATTAATGCGACCAAAGATAGTTAAGGAAATAAGGGACGAGGATGGGAATCTAATAGAAGCACTAAGCCCTCAGCCTGTTCGGCAAATTGTCTCTAAGGAAACCTCGAAGCTTACTAGAGAAATACTTGAAAGTGTAGTTAGAAATGGAACTGGCAGGAATACTTATATCCCTGGATATAGAGTAGCTGGAAAAACTGGTACGGCGCAAAAGGTAGAAGGAGGTAGATACGCTCAAGGTAAATACATTGCCTCCTTTGTCGGATTTGCTCCTGCAGATGATCCTAGGGTAGTAGGGCTAGTTGTAATAGATGAACCTGTTGGTCCCTATTATGGCGGTCAGATAGCTGCACCTGTATTTAGGAATGTGATTGAGGATGTACTTAGATACTTGGAAATTGAACCTAGTTTTACACCGGAGGAGCTTAAGCAGCGAGAAAAGGAGAGCCAAAGCTTAGTTACTGTTCCCGACGTGCGTCAAATGACTAGGGCTGAGGCGGAACGAACATTAAGGTCTAGTGGGTTAACGGTTCAGTTTAGTGGGGAAGGTGATAAAATAGTAGCCCAAATTCCCGCAGCTAACGCTCGGGTTCAGACTCAGACAAGAGTAGTTATATATTTGGAT
The DNA here is from genome assembly GCA_964454195.1 of uncultured Clostridia bacterium. Taxonomy (GTDB): domain Bacteria; phylum Bacillota; class Desulfitisporia; order Desulfitisporales; family JAWSUQ01; genus CAYVRD01. Next base: position 806 of record CAYVRD010000027.1, on the reverse strand, counting down.
AAAGATAGTGATGAGATTGACTACAATCAAAATGTTGTAGTTCCCGATGTCAGTGGATTAACTATTAGGGAAACTGCTGAGCTATTTAATGCTCTTAATTTAAGCTTGGAAATAGTGCAGAATTCCTCGGGGCTGGCAGTAAGACAAAGTGTAAAAGGCGGAGCAAGAGTGCCAAGAGGCACAGTAATAGAAGTATCCTTTAGCCTGCCAAAAGGACAACAAGCCTTTGAAGGACCATAAGATTAGTTGAAGTTGGTTGCCAGCTTCAACTAATTTTTTAGACTAAATATACCCAATAATTGGCATACTAAAATTATGTCAACTTACTATTATTTTATGGAGAGGTGGAGGAGCTAATTTGTTATTAAAGGATTTGATTTCAGGTCTTTCTTTTCAGGGTGAGGTTAAACTAGACATGCCTATTACTGGCGTAAATTATGATTCTAGAAAGGTTGAGCCAGGAAACATTTTTGTCTGTATATCCGGCTTTAAAGTTGATGGACATCAGTACATAGCTGATGCTATTAGTAAAGGAGCTGTAGGGATTATAGCTGAAAAAGAAATTATAGTACCAGAGGGAATTGAAGTAATTAATGTTGAAAATACTAGAAAAGCACTGCCAATCGTAGCTAAAAATTTCTATAAAAACCCTGCTAGCAAATTTAACCTTATAGGTGTTACAGGAACTAATGGCAAGACTACCACCACATTTCTTATCGAGACTATTTTAAGAGAATATGGTCAAAAGGTAGGCCTAATAGGCACCATTGAAAACCGAATTGGCGATCAGTCATTTCCAACTACTC
>CAYVRD010000026.1:0-24983 GCA_964454195.1 uncultured Clostridia bacterium | reverse complement strand
GACCGGGAGATACTGTGTTATTTACAACCGATGGTCTGGTGGAAGAAATAATTGAGGGCAAAATATATGGAGAGGAAGCCCTCATAGAAGGACTGAAGCAGCATCACAAGCTTCCGGCAGAGCTGGTGGTTGAATTGTTGAAAGAACGATTTTACAGCTACTCGGGAACAAATCAGGGCAGTGATGATATTACAATCTTAGCCCTCCAGTATCCGCAGGTGAAAGAAAAGCTATCTCTTGAGGTCCCCAGTGATTTTTTAGTGCTAGAAGGAGTGCTAGAAAAGGTATCCCAATTTCTCACTCCCTATGCTAAGGACTTAGAGCAGCTGCTAATCGGCATTAATGAGCTAGTCACTAATGGCATAGAGCATGGCAATAAGCTTGATAAGAACAAGAAACTGAAATTAACTATTCATATAGTGGCTGGTTATGTGCGGATAGATATATCTGATGAAGGCAAAGGATTCCAATGGCAAAATAAAATCGAAAAAACTCTAGATTTAGACAATTTCGCTGAGCGGGGACGAGGCATTATCATTACTAAGCTGTGCTGTGATTACCTATACTACAATCCACAAGGCAATAGGGTGACCATGATAAAGCTGCTAGAAGTGGAAGGGGTATAAGATAATAAATTTTTAACCTAATGCAAAGAAGGATTTTCCAAACTTCTGACGAATTGCGCATACTAAATGCAGGATTTTGTATTAAAAAAGCTACACTAGTAATGAAAGGATGATTGAAACATGGGTAAGCAAAAATTCGAAAGAACTAAACCCCACGTTAACGTGGGAACAATTGGCCACGTAGACCACGGTAAAACTACATTAACAGCAGCAATTACAACAGTATTAGCGAAAAAAGGTGGAGCAGTAGCTACAGCATACGATCAAATTGACAACGCTCCAGAGGAAAGAGAAAGAGGAATTACCATCTCCACAGCGCACGTAGAGTACGAGACAGAAAACAGACACTACGCTCACGTAGACTGCCCAGGTCACGCTGACTACGTAAAGAACATGATTACAGGAGCAGCTCAGATGGATGGAGCGATCCTAGTAGTAAGTGCCGCTGACGGCCCAATGCCCCAAACAAGAGAGCACATTCTACTTGCCCGTCAGGTAGGTGTACCCCACATTGTAGTATGGTTAAACAAAGCAGACATGGTAGATGACGCTGAGCTAATGGAACTAGTAGAAATGGAAGTAAGAGAGCTATTAAGCGAGTACGAGTTCCCTGGCGACGACATTCCAGTAATCTCCGGTTCCGCCCTTAAAGCCCTAGAAGAAGGTGGCGAAGGCGAGTGGAGCGACAAGATATTAGAATTGATGAAGGCAGTAGACAGCTACGTACCAACACCAGAAAGAGATGTTGACAAGCCATTCTTGATGCCAGTAGAGGACGTGTTCAGTATTACTGGACGTGGAACAGTGGCAACAGGAAGAGTGGAAAGAGGCATGGTAAAAGTTGGTGAAGAGGTAGAAATCGTAGGCTTAACAGAGGCTACCAAGAAGACAATCGTAACAGGAGTAGAAATGTTCCGCAAGCTGTTAGACCAAGCACAAGCAGGGGACAACATCGGAGCATTATTAAGAGGTGTGGACAGAAAAGAGATTGAGCGGGGCCAGGTATTGGCAAAGCCAAACTCCATCAAGCCCCACACTAAGTACACTGCTGAAATCTACGTATTGAGCAAAGAAGAGGGTGGACGACACACTCCATTCTTCAACGGCTATAGACCCCAGTTCTACTTTAGAACAACTGACGTAACTGGTATAGTAACATTGCCAGAAGGCGTAGAAATGGTAATGCCTGGCGACAACATCAAGGTTGAGGTTGATCTAATCACCCCAATCGCTGTTGAAGAAGGTCTGCGATTTGCTATCCGTGAAGGTGGTAGAACAGTAGGCGCTGGCGTTGTATCAGCTATTACTAAGTAAGCCTAAGCTGTTTAAGTTAAATGGAGAGAAAGTAGGCATAGTCTACTTTCTTTTTATTTAGGTTAGCCCGCTGGCTTAGTGCTAAAAAGCGACTAATTTCCAATCTAATGGGTTATAATTAGCTAAGTGGAAAAAATATTGACAGTGTTGTAGCACTATGATAAATTATATTAGTACGATACCAAACTGGATTTAGTATGTTCTATCGTCAAGGAATTTTTAGGAGGTGAATCCTGCTGCCGACGAAGACGATAGATATGAAATAGGCAGCTGGGAGCGCGCATGAGAGTAGGAATAACAGTTGCATGTACAGAATGTAAGCAGAGAAACTACGCTACTAACAAAAATAAGCGAAATAATCCTGAGCGATTAGAGCTTAAGAAGTTCTGTAAGTTTTGCAAAACTCAAACTTTGCACAGAGAAACTAAGTAATCGAGTAAAATCAGTACTTGGGTAACAAGGGAGATGAATAATAAAATGACAGTAAAAAAAGCTGTACAAGCCCAAGATGCCAATTTTGTGGAAAGAGGTAAACGCTTTTTTCGCAATGTACTAGCTGAGCTAAAGAAGGTACACTGGCCTGATCGCAAGCAGCTTGTCACCTATACGGGTGTGGTTTTGGGAGCAGTGCTACTTATGTCTTTAATTATCTGGGTTATGGATACATTGTTAAATGGTCTGTTATCCTTGATTCTCTAATCTAGAGCTCTTGAGGGAAGTGTGTGGTAACCAAATAGCGATAGGGGGTGAGGGGCCTGTAACCTTTGGGTCCCTACTGGTCATGGAAAAAAATTGGTTTGTTATCCATACCTATTCCGGGTATGAAAACAAAGTCAAAGCTAATCTTGAAAAAAGAGTAGAATCAATGAATATGGAAGACAAGATCTTTCGCATCTTAGTGCCTATGGAAGACGAGGTAGAGATTAAAGACGGCAAAAAAAAGGTATCTAAGAAAAAGGTCTTTCCCGGTTATGTTCTGGTGGAAATGGTCATGACCGATGAATCATGGTATGTGGTTAGAAATACACCTGGAGTAACTGGATTTGTTGGTTCTGGTTCTAAGCCAGTGCCCCTGCATAACAGTGAAATCAACCATATACTGCGCCAAATGGGTGTAGACGAGCCTAAGGCGAAAATTGACCTGCAGCTAAAGCAGAATGTGCGAGTCATTGCCGGGCCCTTTGAAAACTTTATTGGCACAGTGGAAGAAATTAACCCTGAAAAGGGCAAGGTCAAGGTATTGGTATCAATGTTTGGTCGGGAAACCCCGGTTGAACTGGAATTTTCTCAGATACAAAAAGTATAAAGAATATAGAAGAGCTTAAGGAGGTGGAATGGCAATGGCAAAAAAAGTAACAGGTTTGATAAAGCTACAAATACCTGCAGGTAAAGCTACTCCTGCACCACCAGTAGGACCAGCATTAGGTCAGCACGGTGTAAACATCATGGCTTTTACAAAGGAGTTTAATGAAAAGACAGCGCCTCAAATGGGATTAATTATTCCTGTAGAGATTACTGTTTTTGAAGATAGATCATTTACATTTATCATGAAAACTCCCCCGGCAGCAGTATTATTAAAGAAAGCTGCTGGTATTGAGACAGCTTCCGGCGAGCCAAACAAAAAGAAGGTTGCCAAGGTTGGCAGAGACAAGGTGCGAGAAATAGCTGAATTGAAAATGAAGGACTTAAATGCAGCCAGTGTAGAAGCTGCAATGTCCATGGTTGAAGGTACAGCTCGCAGCATGGGTATTGACATCGTAGATTAATAAAATTCGCTTAATTAATGTGGGAGGATTCTTCCGCTAAAACCACAGGGAGGTAATTTATAATGCCGAAACAAGGTAAATTGTACTTAAGGGCAGCTGAAAAGGTTGAAGCAGATAAGCTGCATTCATCTGTAGAGGCGATTAAGCTGGTAAAAGAAACAGCTAGAGCTAAATTTGATGAAACTATTGACTTAGCAGTAAAGCTGGGAGTAGACCCCAGACATGCGGATCAGCAGATTCGTGGTGCAGTAGTATTGCCCCATGGAACAGGTAAAACTAAGAAGGTGCTAGTTTTTGCCAAAGGGGAAAAAGCTAAAGAAGCTGAACAAGCGGGAGCAGATTTTGTAGGTGCAGATGAATTAGTAGAAAAAATCCAGGGCGGTTGGCTTGATTTTGAGGTAGTAGTAGCCACTCCTGATATGATGGGTACAGTAGGTAAACTAGGTCGACTTTTAGGACCGAAAGGCTTGATGCCAAACCCTAAAACTGGAACTGTAACCTTTGAGGTTGCAAAGGCTGTTGCCGAAATCAAGGCTGGTAAAATTCCTTACCGGGTTGATAAAGCTGGTATTATTCATGTACCTATTGGCAAGGCGTCCTTTGATGAGCAAAAGCTGCTGGAGAACTATACTACTCTGATTGAAACCTTGATTAAGGTTAAGCCAGCTGCGGCAAAGGGACAGTACATTAGAAGTGTAACCGTGTCCTCCACTATGGGACCTGGTGTTAAAATAAATCCACTAAAACCAACCGAATAATAGTTGACATAGCTCTTGGTGGATGCTATAATTGCAAAAGTGAACAAGTTAATAAGTCTAAACTGTAGACAGCAGGTGCCTTTGGGCTTAATCTCCTGCCGAGGTTAGGAAAACTTTTAAAACTTTCTTTATGATGGTGAAAAGTTCGACCTCTGCATGTCTGCAGAGGTCTTTTTGCTTTTATCTCTGATTGTGAGGAGGTGTGAAAATGGCGAAAATACAAACTAAACAGGAAATAGTAGCTGATGTAACGGAAAAGTTCCAACAAGCCCAATCAGTTGTCATAGCTGACTACAGAGGCTTGAACGTATCTCAGGTAACTAAGCTTAGAGCTGAGTTGAGACAAAATGGCGTGGACTTTAGAGTAGTTAAAAACACCTTAACAAAGATTGCTGCAAAAAATGCAGGTGTTGACAATGGTGTTGATAAATATTTGGAAGGACCTACTGCGCTGGCATTCGGCCTAGAGGACCCTGTTGCTGTGGCGAAGATTATCTCAAAATTTGCTAAAGAAAACAAGGCTCTAGAAATCAAAGGCGGTTTAGTTGAAGGCAAGGTCATTGATTTGGACGGAGTAAAGGCTCTGGCCGATCTACCTTCCAGAGAAGAATTGCTATCCAAGGTGTTGGGTGGAATGCAAACTCCTCTATACGGATTTGCCAATGTTCTTCAGGGATCTCTGCGAAACTTGGTTTATGTGGTTGATGCAATTAGAAAGCAGAAGGAAGCTAGTTAATAAAATATTAACATATAGAATTCTAACAGGAACTTGTTAAGGAGGTGAAAAAGAATGTCCAAAGTAGCTGAAATTTTAGAAGCTGTAAAAGGTTTAACTGTATTAGAACTTGCTGAGCTTGTAAAAGCTTTTGAAGAAGAGTTTGGCGTTAGTGCTGCTGCTCCTGTAGCTGTAGCTGCTGCTGCTGTTCCTGTAGCGGCAGAAGCTGTAGAAGAGCAAACAGAGTTTGATGTAATTTTAGCATCTGCTGGTGACAAGAAAATCAACGTAATTAAGGTTGTTAGAGAAATCACTGGTTTAGGCTTAAAAGAAGCAAAAGATCTAGTTGACGGTGCTCCAAAGCCTGTTAAAGAAAAGATTGGCAAAGAAGAGGCTGAGTCCATCAAAGCTAAGCTTACAGAAGCTGGTGCAACTGTTGAAGTTAAGTAGTCATCAATATAATAATAGCATCTATGGAAAGCACTGGTTTATTTTCTGCCAGTGCTTTTTATAATCAATTATTAACCTATATCTTGTTGACAACCTTTTCCTCTTGTGCTAGTATTATAAAATGTCATCAGATTGACTTTTTGTAAATAGTATTTTTTGCTTAGAAATTACATATTTATGCATAATCCCTAATTATGCTGGGAAAAACTATATAAGATAGCATTATTTTGTTATCAATCGGTTGCAAGCGAGGTTAAAATTGAGACCTTGCTTTTAACTGTTTATGTTATACATGCTAATCACTAACTTAGAGGGGTGAAGTGTACATTATGGTCTATCCGATTAAGGTAGGAACCCGGGAGAGATGGAATTACGGTAAAATCAAAGAAGTATTAGAAATGCCCAATTTGATTGAAATTCAGCAAAGCTCTTATCAATGGTTCTTAGACGAAGGTTTAAAAGAGCTTTTTGAGGATATATCACCTATTCAAGACTTTACTGGCAATCTGGTACTGGAGTTTATCGATTACTCCTTAGGTGAACCTAAATATGAGGTAGAAGAGTGCAAGGAAAGAGACGTTACATATGCTGCTCCGCTGCGGGTTAAGGTTCGCTTAATCAACAAAGAAACGGGAGAAGTAAAGGAACAAGAGGTCTTTATGGGTGACTTCCCATTGATGACCGACAAGGGCACCTTTATCATCAATGGTGCGGAACGGGTTATTGTAAGTCAGCTAGTTCGTTCTCCTGGGGTATATTTTAACGATCAGATTGACCAAACTGGTATCAGGGTTTATGGGGCCACAGTTATTCCCAATAGAGGAGCTTGGCTAGAATTTGAAACAGATGCCAATAGCAATATATTTGTGCGGGTAGATCGGACCAGAAAGCTGCCAGCCACAGTTCTTATTAGAGCACTGGGCTATGGTAGCGATGCCAAAATAACGGAGCTATATAAGGAGCATCCTTCTATTTTGGCTACTCTGGAAAAGGATAATACCGACACAGAAGACGAAGCCTTAATAGAGATATACAAAAGATTGCGGCCAGGAGAGCCACCTACTGTTGATAGCGCCCGTTCATTAATTAAATCCCTATTTTTTGACTCCAAGCGCTATGACCTGGCTCATGTGGGACGCTATAAGCTCAATCGGCGCTTAGGTGTGAATGTAGATTTGAAGATACGCTGCTTAACTAAAGGGGATATTACTGCTACCCTGCAGAGATTTTTGATGCTGATCGATGGAAATGAAAAGGTGGACGACATTGACCACTTGGGCAATAGAAGACTGCGTTCTGTTGGCGAGCTACTGCAAAATCAGTTCCGAATAGGTCTTTCCAGGATGGAGCGGGTAGTAAGAGAGAGAATGACCATCCAAGACGTGGATATCATTACACCACAGGTCTTAATTAATATCAGACCAGTCGTTGCTTCTATAAAAGAGTTTTTTGGTAGCAGTCAGCTATCCCAGTTTATGGATCAAACTAATCCACTGGCTGAGTTAACCCATAAGCGAAGATTAAGTGCATTGGGTCCTGGTGGTTTAAGTAGAGAAAGAGCAGGCTTCGAGGTTCGGGACGTGCATCACTCCCACTATGGGCGCATGTGCCCTATTGAGACACCAGAGGGTCCAAACATTGGTCTTATTGGCTCTTTGAGTACCTTTGCTCGCATCAATGAATTTGGGTTTATCGAAACCCCCTATAGAAAAATTGATAAAGAGACAGGCAAAGTAACCAGTGAGATAGTATATTTGTCAGCCGATGAGGAAGATCGCTATGTAATTGCCCAGGCAAACGCTCCCTTAGACGATGAAGGGAACTTTACCTCTAATAAAATTAATGCTAGACACGGTCACAACACATTGCAGGTGACGCCTGATAAGCTGGACTTTATGGATGTATCTCCAAAGCAGGTTGTGTCAGTAGCAACTGCCCTAATCCCCTTCCTAGAGCATGACGATGCCAACCGGGCATTGATGGGGGCAAACATGCAGCGTCAGGCAGTTCCTCTGCTGAGAACCGACGCCCCCTATGTGGGGACAGGAATGGAGCACAAATGTGCTAAAGACTCGGGAACTGTGGTAATAGCAAAAAATAGTGGTGTGATACAGAGGGTAACTGGTGATGAAATTATTATCAAAACCCAGGGTGGCACACTAGATAGATATAGACTGATGAAATTTGCCCGCTCTAACCAAGGCACCTGCTTTAATCAAAAGCCAATAGTAACATATGGTCAGCAGGTGGAGGCTGGAGAAATAATTGCCGACGGCCCATCTACAGACCAAGGAGAGCTGGCTTTAGGACGAAACGTGTTGATAGCCTTTATGACTTGGGAGGGCTACAACTACGAGGATGCTATTCTAATCAGTGAAAAGCTGGTTAAAGAAGATTATTTTACATCAATTCATATTGAAGAGTATGAGGCTGATGCTAGAGACACCAAGCTAGGTCCTGAGGAAATAACTAGAGACATACCTAACGTGGGTGAGGATGTACTTAAGGATTTAGATGAGAGGGGTATTATTCGCGTAGGTGCTGAGGTACGCCCTGGAGATATCCTAGTAGGAAAGGTGACACCAAAGGGAGAGACGGAGCTGACAGCTGAAGAAAGACTATTGCGAGCAATCTTTGGTGAGAAGGCAAGGGAAGTAAGAGATACCTCCTTGAGAGTGCCCCACGGGGAAGCAGGCAAGATTGTAGAAGTAAAAGTTTTTACCAGAGAAAATGGCGATGAACTAGCTCCTGGCGTAAACCAGCTGGTAAGAGTGTATATAGCCCAAAAACGCAAAATTTCTGAAGGGGATAAAATGGCAGGTCGTCACGGAAACAAGGGTGTTATTTCCCGCATTTTGCCAGAAGAGGATATGCCCTTTATGCCCGATGGCACACCTATCGAAATCGTGCTCAATCCCTTGGGAGTACCTTCTCGGATGAATATTGGGCAGGTGCTGGAGTGTCACCTGGGAATTGGTGCTAAAAAGCTAGGAAGATATGTGGCCACACCGGTATTTGATGGCGCAGGTGAGGAAGAAATCTTTAAAACCTTAGAATCAGCAGGAGTTCCTGTTAGTGGCAAAACCTTCCTCTTTGACGGTCGAACGGGAGATAGGTTTGACCGGGAGGTTACAGTAGGCTACATGTATATGCTCAAACTGGCCCACTTGGTAGACGACAAAATCCACGCTCGCTCCACGGGACCATACTCACTAGTAACTCAGCAGCCGTTAGGCGGTAAGGCTCAATTTGGTGGTCAGCGCTTTGGTGAGATGGAGGTATGGGCTCTAGAGGCTTATGGAGCAGCTTATACCCTGCAGGAAATCCTTACTGTAAAGTCCGACGATGTGGTGGGTCGGGTAAAGACCTACGAAGCCATTGTCAAGGGTGAAAACGTACCTGAGCCAGGTGTTCCCGAATCCTTTAAGGTACTGATAAAGGAGCTACAGAGCTTAGGCTTAGACGTGAGAGTGCTATCTGAGGAAAATGAAGAAATTGAGATTCGCGAAGAAGAAGAGGATATTAATGAAACAGCTAAAGAATTGGGCTTAGATATTCAAGGCGAAAAGGCTCCTGTCGAACAGGTTGAGTTGGAGCCGGTAGAGGAAACAGACGAAGACGAAGATGAAATTGAAGACGATGAGCTATTTGCGAAAATCAATGAACTAGAGACTTTTGCTGAGGAAGAAGATGAGGATGAGGAGTTTTAAATGACTAGCCCATCGTAAGGCAAATTACTTCGGAGGGAGAGAGGCCCTTGATAGATGTCAACAATTTTGAGCGTATAAGAATAGGCTTAGCCTCACCAGAACAGATTCGTGAGTGGTCAAGTGGAGAGGTAAAGAAACCGGAGACCATTAATTACCGTACTTTGAAACCAGAAAGAGAAGGTCTTTTCTGCGAAAAAATCTTTGGTCCTACTAGGGACTGGGAATGTCACTGTGGTAAGTATAAGCGAGTGCGCTATAAGGGTATTGTGTGTGATCGCTGTGGTGTGGAGGTTACTCGCTCAAAGGTGAGAAGAGAAAGGCTAGGCCATATCGAACTGGCAGCACCTGTTTCCCACATCTGGTATTTTAAAGGCATTCCAAGTCGCATGGGGTTGATATTAGACATGTCTCCCCGCTCTTTAGAAAAGGTGCTTTACTTTGTTTCCTACATTGTTTTAGATCCGGGAGACACTCCTCTGATGAAAAAACAGCTTTTAACTGAAGCCGAGTATCGGGAATACCGAGAAAAATACGGCAACAGATTTTTAGCAGGCATGGGAGCGGAAGCGGTCAAACGTCTCCTAGAAGATTTAAACCTGGAGGAGTTAAACAAAGAGCTGCGTATAGAGCTAAAAGAGGTAAGTGGTCAAAGAAAAATCAGGGCAATACGCAGGCTGGAAGTAGTAGAGGCCTTTAAAATGTCGGGCAACAACCCAGCTTGGATGGTGATGGATGTAGTTCCTGTCATCCCCCCAGAGCTAAGACCAATGGTGCAGCTGGATGGAGGAAGATTTGCCACCTCCGACTTAAATGATTTATATCGTAGAGTAATCAATCGAAACAACCGTCTTAAGAGACTGCTGGATTTAGGGGCGCCAGATATTATTGTGCGCAATGAAAAAAGAATGCTTCAGGAAGCGGTTGACGCTCTGATTGACAATGGACGTCGTGGGAGACCTGTAACAGGCCCTGGAAATAGGCCGCTTAAATCCCTCAGCGATATGCTCAAAGGAAAGCAAGGTCGATTCCGCCAAAACCTATTAGGTAAGCGGGTTGATTACTCGGGTCGTTCAGTTATCGTGGTAGGCCCTGAAATGAAAATGCATCAGTGTGGTTTGCCAAAGGAAATGGCTCTAGAGCTATTTAAGCCCTTTGTGATGAAAAGATTAGTTCAGGACGGCTATGCCCACAATATCAAAAGCGCTAAGCGCATGGTTGAGCGGGTGCGAAATGAGGTTTGGGAGGTACTGGAGGAGGTAATTAGTGAGCATCCAGTACTACTGAACAGAGCGCCGACCCTACACCGACTAGGTATTCAAGCCTTTGAGCCAGTGCTGGTAGAAGGCAGAGCATTAAAGATTCATCCTTTAGTATGTACTGCTTACAATGCGGACTTTGACGGTGACCAAATGGCGGTTCACGTACCCCTGTCTGCCGAAGCTCAAGCAGAAGCCCGACTATTGATGCTGGCATCCTATAACATACTTAACCCTAAGGATGGTCGACCTGTAACTACTCCTACCCAGGATATGATTTTAGGCTCATATTACTTGACCTTAGAGAAGTCTGGTGCCAAGGGAGAAGGAAAGATTTTCAAGGATTATGACGAAGCATATCTAGCCTACCAGACTGGGGAAACAGAGATGCACGCTAAAATTAAGGTGCGCTACCAAGGTCAACTGCTGGAAACTACTATTGGCAGACTGATATTCAATCAAGTAATTCCTGATGAAGTGGGCTACATTAACGAAGAAGTAGGCAAAAAGCAGCTAGGCAAAATTATTGCCAAATGCTATGAGAAGATGGGCAGTGAAACTGCTGTAGTATTAGATGGTATTAAGAAACTTGGTTTTACTTATTCTACAAAGGCTGGGATAACTATTGGTCTAGTAGATATCATCATTCCAGAAGAGAAAAAGGGAATTGTGGCTGAAGCCGATGGAGTAGTAGAGAAAATCGAGACCCAGTACCGCAGGGGGTTAATTACTGAAGAGGAGCGCTATCAGAAGGTTATTAGCATCTGGAACAAGACCACCGATGATATAACCAAAAAGCTGATGGATGGCTTAGACAAGTTCAACTCCATCTTTATGATGGCCAACTCAGGTGCCCGGGGTAACATTCAGCAGATTCGTCAGCTGGCAGGTATGCGGGGTCTGATGGCAGACCCATCAGGTCAGATTATCGACCTACCTATTAAAGCCAACTTCCGAGAGGGTTTGACAGTACTAGAGTACTTTATCTCTACCCACGGTGCTAGAAAAGGTTTGGCCGATACAGCGTTACGAACAGCTGACTCAGGTTACTTGACTAGACGTCTGGTGGACGTATCTCAGGATGTTATTGTCAGAGAAACGGATTGTGGAACAGAGCAGGGCATCAAGGTTGAAGAAATAAAAGATGGCTCTGAGGTTATTGAAAGGCTAGACGAACGTATTGAAGGGCGATATGCCATGGAGGATATTATTCACCCTGAGACTAAGGAAGTATTAGTTTCTGCTGGAGATATAATTTCTACAGATATGGCACAAGAGATTGTGGCACTGGGCATGAAGTCAGTATATATACGATCAGTATTAACTTGTAAAACTAAACATGGTGTTTGCATGAGGTGTTACGGCAGAAACCTAGCCACTGGTAAGCTGGTGGATATCGGTGAAGCGGTAGGGGTAATTGCCGCCCAATCTATCGGTGAGCCAGGTACCCAGTTGACTATGAGAACCTTCCATACAGGAGGGGTTGCGGGAGACGACATTACCCAAGGTTTGCCCCGTATTGAGGAGCTTTTTGAAGCTAGAAAGCCTAAGGGTCAAGCAATCATTACTGAGGTAGAGGGCGAAGTTAAGATTCATGAGGTAAAGGGTAAAAAGGAAATAGAAATTACTACTGCCGATGGATTAAAGGAATCCTACTCCATCCCCTATGGTTCCAGATTAAAGGTGCGGGATGGCGACACAGTTGAGGCTGGAGATGAGTTGACTGAGGGCTCTGTAAATCCCCACGATATTTTGAAGGTCAAGGGAATTCGTGGTGTGCAGACCTACTTGCTGCGAGAGGTGCAGCGAGTTTATCGACTCCAGGGTGTGGATATCAACGACAAGCACATTGAAGTAATCGTTCGTCAGATGATGCGCAAGGTTAAAATTGAGGAAGCGGGAGACACCTTGATGCTACCTGGTGGCTTGGTAGATATTTTTGAGTTTGAAGAGTCCAATAGGAAAATGCTAGAAAACCAAGGAGAACCAGCTACCGCTAAGCCAGCACTGCTAGGTATAACTAAGGCATCTCTAGCTACAGACTCATTCTTGTCAGCGGCCTCCTTCCAGGAGACCACTAGAGTACTAACAGAAGCAGCCATCAAAGGAAAGATGGACCCTCTATTAGGACTAAAGGAGAATGTGATCATCGGTAAGCTGATTCCTGCTGGTACAGGCATGTCCAGGTATCGCAATATCAAGGTGGAGAGCAGGGAAGAGAGCAAGGAAAGCGATTTAAATGAAGATAAGACAGATGTCATGAAAACAGTAGAATAAGTTATTGACACCATATTGTAAAAATGATAATATATACGAGTGTGTGATTTGTCTAAGGAGGTCGCTGAAATGGCGCTAAGTAAATTACAACAGGCAAAACACAAAACAATCGGAACTAAACAAACCTTTAAGGCGATTCAAGAAGGCAAGGCACAGGTAGTGTACCTAGCCGATGACGCCGAGGCACATGTTACTAAGCCCCTGCTGCAGTTAGGTCAGCAGCAGGGGCTTGAAATAATAAAAGTTCCAAATATGGTTGAGTTGGGTAAAGCTTGTGGTATTAAGGTTAAAGCTGCCTCAGCAGCCATTGTGAAAGAGTGAAGGAAGGAGGTGCAAGTTAATGCCTACTATTAATCAGTTAGTACGTAAGGGGAGAGAAGTGGCAGAGAAGAAATCTACTGCTCCAGCACTTAAGGAATCACCCCAAAAAAGAGGTGTGTGCACGAGAGTATACACTACAACACCTAAGAAGCCAAACTCCGCATTGAGAAAAGTGGCGCGGGTTAGATTGACAAATGGTATTGAGGTTACCGCATACATCCCAGGGATTGGGCATAACCTCCAGGAACACTCGGTAGTGTTGGTAAGAGGTGGTCGTGTTAAGGACTTGCCTGGTGTGAGATATCACATCGTTCGTGGTGCGTTAGATACTTCAGGAGTTAAAGATAGAAAGCAAGGTCGCTCCAAATACGGTAGCAAGAGACCTAAAGCAGCAGCAAAGTAAATCTAATTGAATGTTGAGAAAGAAGGAGGGGTGTAGATGCCAAGAAGAGGTCAAGTACCCAAAAGAGAAATCCTACCTGATCCTATATTCCAGAGCAGGGTAGTTACTAAATTCATTAATCAGTTGATGGTAGATGGAAAAAAAGGCACATCAGAGCAGATATTTTACAACGCCTTTGACACTATTAAAGAGAAAACAGGCAAAGACCCACTAGAGGTTTTTGAGCAAGCCTTAAAAAACGTAATGCCTGTATTAGAAGTAAAAGCAAGACGGGTTGGTGGTGCCAACTATCAGGTACCTGTTGAAGTTCGCCCAGAACGCCGTCAGACATTAGCCATTAGATGGCTAGTAAATTATGCTCGCCAGAGAGGCGAAAAGACAATGGAGCAGAGACTTGCGGCAGAGCTGATGGATGCAGCTAACAACGCAGGTGGCTCAGTGAAGAAAAAAGAGGATACTCATAAAATGGCAGAAGCCAATAAGGCGTTTGCTCACTACCGATGGTAAGATTGATTGCCTTAGGCAGTGGAAAGGAGGAAAAACAAAGTGGCTAGACAGTTTCCGTTGGAAAGAACGCGAAATATTGGTATTATGGCGCACATTGATGCTGGAAAAACCACTACTACTGAGCGAATTTTGTTCTATACGGGCAAGGTGCATAAGCTTGGTGAAGTGCACGATGGAGCAGCCACTATGGACTGGATGGTTCAAGAGCAGGAGCGGGGTATTACAATTACTTCTGCAGCAACTACCTGCCAGTGGAGAGAACATCGAATAAACATTATCGACACACCAGGACACGTTGATTTTACTGTGGAAGTTGAGCGCTCTTTGAGAGTGTTAGACGGAGCGGTTGCAGTATTCTGTTCTGTGGGTGGGGTGGAGCCCCAGTCTGAGACTGTATGGCGTCAGGCTGATAAATATGGAGTACCCCGTCTTGCTTATATTAATAAGATGGACAGAGTCGGTGCCGACTTTGAGCGCGGTGTTTCCATGATCAAAGACAGGTTAGGTGCAAACCCTGTGCCCATTCAAGTGCCAATCGGTGCAGAAGATCACTTTAAAGGTATTGTGGACTTAGTTAAAAACAAGGCTATTATCTATGTGGACGACTTAGGTACCAAGAGTGATGAAACAGACATTCCTGAGGAGATGCATGATATAGTAGCTCACTATCGCGAGCAACTAATTGAAGCGGTGGCTGAGAGCGATGAAGAGCTGATGATGAAATACTTAGAAGGCGAAGAGCTGACTGAAAAGGAAATTAGAGAAGGTATTCGCAAAGCAACTATCGCAGTAAAAATAATTCCGGTAATCTGCGGTTCCTCATTTAAGAACAAGGGTGTGCAGCCTCTGCTTGATGCAGTAGTTGACTATATGCCAGCTCCCACAGATATCCCTGCTATCCGCGGTGTTCACCCTGATACAGGTGAAGAGGATGAGAGAGCTTCCAGTGATAAAGAGCCCTTTTCAGCCTTGGCCTTTAAGATTATGGCTGACCCCTATGTGGGCAAGCTAGCCTTCTTCCGAGTTTACTCAGGAGTATTGAACTCTGGTTCATACGTATACAACTCCACTAAGGGTAAAAGAGAAAGAATTGGACGAATCCTGCAAATGCATGCTAATCACCGAGAAGAAATCAGTGAAGTATTCAGTGGTGATATCGCAGCAGCAGTAGGTTTAAAAGATACTACAACTGGGGATACTCTGTGTGATGAAAAGAGCCCCATTATCCTAGAATCTATGAACTTCCCTGATCCGGTTATTGACGTGGCTATTGAGCCTAAGACAAAGGCGGATCAAGAGAAAATGGGCATCGCTCTTCAGAGATTATCTGAGGAGGATCCAACCTTTAGAGTGCGTACCGACGTGGAGACAGGACAGACTATTATTGCTGGAATGGGCGAGCTGCATCTAGAGGTAATTGTAGACCGAATGCTTAGAGAATTCAAAGTAGACGCTAATGTGGGTAAACCACAGGTTGCTTACAAAGAGACTATTAAGAATACTACGAAAATCGAAGGAAAGTTCGTGCGCCAGTCTGGTGGTCGTGGACAATACGGTCACGTATGGCTGGAGCTAGAGCCTCTTGAGCCAGGTTCAGGCTACGAGTTTGTCAACAAAATCGTGGGTGGTGTAGTACCTAGAGAATTCATCGCTCCTGTTGACAATGGTGTAAAAGAAGCTATGGCTAGTGGTATTCAAGCTGGATATCCGGCTGTAGATATCAGAGTAACTCTATTCGATGGTTCATACCACGATGTGGACTCCTCTGAAATGGCCTTTAAAATTGCCGGCTCTATGGCCTTCAAAGCTGGTGCTCTAAAAGCAAATCCAGTTATCCTTGAGCCGATTATGAAGGTTGAAGTGGTAGTTCCTGAAGAGTACATGGGCGATGTAATCGGCGATATGAACTCTCGAAGAGGTCGTATCGAGGGCATGGAGTCACGAGCAGGCGCGCAAGTAATCAAAGGATTCGTGCCTCTGTCAGAGATGTTTGGTTACGCTACAGACCTGCGTTCAAAGACCCAAGGTCGTGGAACCTATGTAATGCAAATATCTCATTATGAAGAATTGCCAAAGAGTATTGCTGAAGAAATTGTAGCAAAGCGCAAAGGCTAAAAAATATCTAATAAATAATCTATGAATGAAAGGATGATTGAAACATGGGTAAGCAAAAATTCGAAAGAACTAAACCCCACGTTAACGTGGGAACAATTGGCCACGTAGACCACGGTAAAACTACATTAACAGCAGCAATTACAACAGTATTAGCGAAAAAAGGTGGAGCAGTAGCTACAGCATACGATCAAATTGACAACGCTCCAGAGGAAAGAGAAAGAGGAATTACCATCTCCACAGCGCACGTAGAGTACGAGACAGAAAACAGACACTACGCTCACGTAGACTGCCCAGGTCACGCTGACTACGTAAAGAACATGATTACAGGAGCAGCTCAGATGGATGGAGCGATCCTAGTAGTAAGTGCCGCTGACGGCCCAATGCCCCAAACAAGAGAGCACATTCTACTTGCCCGTCAGGTAGGTGTACCCCACATTGTAGTATGGTTAAACAAAGCAGACATGGTAGATGACGCTGAGCTAATGGAACTAGTAGAAATGGAAGTAAGAGAGCTATTAAGCGAGTACGAGTTCCCTGGCGACGACATTCCAGTAATCTCCGGTTCCGCCCTTAAAGCCCTAGAAGAAGGTGGCGAAGGCGAGTGGAGCGACAAGATATTAGAATTGATGAAGGCAGTAGACAGCTACGTACCAACACCAGAAAGAGATGTTGACAAGCCATTCTTGATGCCAGTAGAGGACGTGTTCAGTATTACTGGACGTGGAACAGTGGCAACAGGAAGAGTGGAAAGAGGCATGGTAAAAGTTGGTGAAGAGGTAGAAATCGTAGGCTTAACAGAGGCTACCAAGAAGACAATCGTAACAGGAGTAGAAATGTTCCGCAAGCTGTTAGACCAAGCACAAGCAGGGGACAACATCGGAGCATTATTAAGAGGTGTGGACAGAAAAGAGATTGAGCGGGGCCAGGTATTGGCAAAGCCAAACTCCATCAAGCCCCACACTAAGTACACTGCTGAAATCTACGTATTGAGCAAAGAAGAGGGTGGACGACACACTCCATTCTTCAACGGCTATAGACCCCAGTTCTACTTTAGAACAACTGACGTAACTGGTATAGTAACATTGCCAGAAGGCGTAGAAATGGTAATGCCTGGCGACAACATCAAGGTTGAGGTTGATCTAATCACCCCAATCGCTGTTGAAGAAGGTCTGCGATTTGCTATCCGTGAAGGTGGTAGAACAGTAGGCGCTGGCGTTGTATCAGCTATTACTAAGTAATTAATGGTAATATAAGTCTTATCCAGAGGTGCACCAGGTGCCTTGAAATGCAAGGCACCTTCCCTCTGTTTAAAAATATTTATTTTGACATTGCTATGAGGTGGAAGGTTGCTGAAAAAAGACTTAAGACACACGAGAGTCCGTTGTCAGGGAATTTTCACTGAGAATGTCCGTTTACAAAAATGGGCGATGAGGAGGAAGTAAAAATGGCAAAACAAAAAATTAGAATTAGGTTAAAGGCGTTCGATCATAAGATTTTAGATCAATCAGCAGAAAAAATCGTAGATACTGCAAAGAAAACAGGTGCTACTGTCTCTGGGCCAATTCCATTGCCTACAGAGAAAAGCATTTACACTATCTTGAGATCACCTCACGTAAACAAGGACTCAAGAGAGCAGTTTGAAATGAGAACTCACAAGCGACTGATCGACATCAGCGAACCTACACCTAAGACAGTAGATGCTTTAATGCGTTTAGACCTGCCTGCGGGTGTAGATATTGAAATAAAATTATAGTCCTAACCAGCGTATGAGTAATATCAGGAGGTGGCGAAAATGAAAAAAGGTATATTGGGCAAAAAAATCGGCATGACCCAAGTATTTGATGCTGATGGAAAGCTATTGCCTGTAACAGTTATCGAAGCTGGTCCTTGTGTGGTTGTTCAAAAGAAAACCAGTGAAAACGATGGCTACGAAGCTGTTCAAATAGGTTTTACTTCTGTTAAAGAAGGAAAAGCTAGCAAACCTATGAAGGGTCATTTCGAAAAAGCTAAGGTAAAGCCAGTGCGCTTTATTAAAGAATTCCGTTTCGAAAACACTGACAACTATCAGGTTGGCCAAGAAATCAAAGTAGATATTTTTGCAGAAGGTGACAAAATCGATGTGGTAGGAATTTCTAAAGGAAAAGGGTTTGCTGGTAGTATTAAGCGACACGGATTCCATCGTGGACCAATGGCTCACGGCTCCAAATACCACAGAGGATCAGGCTCATTGGGAGCTAAAGGGCCAGCTAGAGTATTTAAAGGAAGAAAATTACCTGGACGCACTGGTGGAGACAGAGTGACTATCCAAAACCTTTCAATAGTGAAGGTTGACCCAGAGCGCAACCTGATTCTTGTTCAGGGATCAGTGCCAGGAGCTAAGAAAAGCTTAGTTGTCATTAAAGACACAATAAAAGCTAACTAAGTCCCTAGGAGAAAGGAGGATGCAACATGCCTAAAGCAAGTTTATATAACGTAGCAGGAGAGCAAGTGGGTGAAATAACCCTTGCAGATGAAATATTCGCCGTTGAGATTAACGAAGGATTAATGCATCAAGCAGTAGTCCAGTATTTAGCCAGTTTGCGAAGAGGTACTGCGTCTGCTAAAACAAGAGCAGAAGTAAGAGGTGGCGGCAAAAAGCCTTGGAGACAAAAGGGAACAGGTAGAGCGCGAGTAGGCTCAACTAGATCCCCATTGTGGAGAGGCGGCGGTATCACCTTCGGACCTCAGCCAAGAAGTTTTGAAATAAAAATGCCTAAGAAAATGAAGAGACTTGCCTTAAAATCAGCTTTAACTGCAAAGGTGCAGGCAGGCGAAATAGTAGTTGTGGATGCCCTGGAAATGGCGCAGCCAAAAACTAAGGACATGGCTCAAATTCTTAAGAAGCTAAATGCAGAAAACGCATTAATCATCACTATGGTTGATGATGTAAATGTAGTAAAATCTGCCCGCAATATTGAAGGAGTTAAACCACTACCAGCTACTGAGTTAAACGTCTATGACATCTTAAAGTATGGCAAGCTTGTTATGACAAAGGATACGGTAGCTAAAGTGGAGGAGGTGTTGGCCTAATGATCAATCCACGCGATATCATTAAAAAACCAGTTGTATCAGAAAAGTCCATGGGTTTAATGGCTGAAGATAAGTACACTTTTATTGTTGACAAAAAAGCAAATAAGATTCAGATCAAAAACGCTGTGGAAGATATTTTCAATGTGACCGTTTTAGATGTGCGCACTATGAACGTAAAAGGTAAAGTTAAGCGCATGGGTAGATTTGAAGGAAAAACTCCTGATAGAAAAAAAGCTATCGTCACATTGAAGCATGGCGATAAAATCGAAATATTTGAAGGTCTGTAGTCTTTGAGTAAAGGAGGGAATTAGCATGGCAGTAAAAAAGTTTAAACCAACTTCACCTGGACGGAGACAGATGACTGTTTCCTCATTTGAAGAGATTACAACAGATAAGCCGGAGAAATCGTTGTTAGCACCCTTAACTAGAAAAGGTGGTCGAAACAATCAAGGTAGATTGACTGTGAGACACCAAGGGGGCGGACATAAGCGTCAATATAGAATTATTGACTTCAAACGCAATAAGGATGGTATCCCAGCTAAGGTTGCTAGTATTGAGTACGATCCAAATAGAACAGCAAACATTGCTTTGTTACACTATGTGGATGGAGAAAAAAGATATATCCTAGCACCAAACGGACTAAAGGTAGGCGCTATGGTAGAATCAGGACCTGATGCAGATATTAAACCAGGAAATGCACTTCCATTAAGAAATATCCCAGTGGGTTCAATCATTCATAACCTGGAGATGAAGCCAGGAAAAGGTGGCCAGCTGGTGCGCTCTGCAGGGACTTCTGCTCAGCTAATGGCTAAGGAAGGCGACTACGCTCACGTGCGTATGCCATCTAGTGAAGTGAGACTAATTCATGCCGACTGCCGAGCTACTATCGGTCAGGTTGGAAATCTAGAGCACGAAAACATCACTATCGGTAAAGCTGGTAGAAATAGATGGCTTGGCAAAAGACCTACAGTGCGCGGGGTTGTAATGAATCCTAGCGATCACCCCCACGGTGGTGGTGAAGGTCGTTCACCAGTTGGGCGTAACCCAGTTACACCATGGGGTAAGCCTGCACTAGGTGCCAAGACAAGAAAGAAGAAAAATCCATCTAATAAGATGATTGTTCGCCGAAGAAAATAGTCTAAGATGGTGAAAGGAGGAAACTGAGTCCATGGGTAGATCATTAAAAAAAGGGCCATATGTAAACGAAAGATTACTGGCTAAAATAGAAGATATGAATGCAAAAGGTGAGAAAAAGGTATTAAAATCCTGGGCAAGAAGTTCTACCATCTTCCCTCAGATGATAGGTCACACTATAGCGGTACATGATGGACGCAAGCACGTGCCTGTCTACATTACTGAAGATATGGTTGGACATAAATTAGGTGAGTTCGCTCCGACTAGAACTTTTAAGGGTCACGGAGACCACACTGAGCGTTCAACTTCATTGAAATAGGGAGGAGGTTTTATCATGGAAGTAAAAGCAGTTGCCAAATATATTCGAATGTCTCCACGGAAGATTCGCAAAGTGGTAGATTTGATTAGGGGCAAAAAAGTGGGAGAAGCCTTAGCCCTATTGAAATTTGTGCCAGCTGGTGGAGCTGAGCCTGTAGAAAAGGTGTTAAAGTCAGCTATTGCCAATGCGGAGCACAATCTGGAGTTAAGTGCAGACGACTTGATTGTCAGCAAGGTTTTTGTAGACGAAGGACCAACTATTAAGAGATTTAAGCCTAGAGCAATGGGTCGCGCTGATCAGATTAGAAAGCGCACTAGTCATATTACGGTAGTAGTAAGTGAAAAGAAGGAGGGATAAGTAGTGGGGCAAAAAGTACATCCTAAGGGATTGCGCATTGGCGTAATCAAAGATTGGGACGCTAAGTGGTATGCTGATAAAGATTATGCTGATTTATTGCATGAAGACCTTAAAATAAGAAAGTATATCAAGAATAAATTGTTCCAGGCTGGTATTTCCCTTGTGGAAATAGAGCGCGCTGCCAACCGAGTAAAGGTATCCATTTCCACTGCTAAGCCTGGTATCGTTATCGGCCGTGGCGGTGCTGAAGTAGAAGTGCTGCGCAAGGAAATTGAAAAAATGACTAACAAGCAGGTCAATATCAACATAGTTGAGATTAAAAGACCTGAGTTAGACGCTCAATTAGTTGCAGAAAACGTTGCAGCCCAATTGGAAAGACGAGTTGCTTTCAGAAGAGCAATGAAGCAAACTGTAACTAGAACCATGAGAATGGGAGCAGAAGGTATTAAAATTGCATGTGCTGGCAGATTAGCTGGTGCAGAGATGGCTAGAACTGAATGGTATAGCGAGGGGAAAGTACCTTTGCATACATTGAGAGCAGACATTGACTACGGTTTTGCAGAAGCTAACACAACTTACGGCAAAATTGGTGTGAAAGTTTGGATTTACAAGGGTGAAGTTCTTCCAGAAGCAAAAAAACCTTCTGTAGTGGAAGGAGGAAACTAGAATGCTGGTACCAAAGCGGGTAAAACACAGAAAACCCCATAGAGGAACAATGGCTGGTAAAGCTTTAAAGGGCAATAAGGTAGTTTATGGACAATTTGGACTACAATCCTTAGAGCCAGCCTGGATTACAAACAGACAAATTGAAGCTGCTCGTATTGCCATGACCCGTTACATGAAGAGGGGCGGGAAGGTATGGATTAAAATATTCCCAGATAAACCTATTACAGCTAAGCCTGCTGAAACTCGTATGGGTAGTGGTAAAGGTTCTCCCGAATACTGGGTGGCAGTAGTAAAGCCTGGTAGAATAATGTTTGAAGTGGCAGGTGTTAGTGAGGAAGTAGCTCGTGAAGCACTTCGTCTGGCAGCTCATAAGTTGCCTGTAAAAACAAAGTTTGTTAAACGCGAAGAATTGGGCGGTGATGAAAATGAAGGCTAAGGAGATAAAGAATCTAACTACTGATGAACTTCAGCGCAAGATGGAAGACTTTAAGGTAGAGCTATTCAACTTGAGATTCCAATTAGCTACTGGTCAGTTAGATAACCCTATGAGAATTCGTGAAGTAAAGAAAAACATCGCCCGGGCAAAAACGCTTTTGAGAGAACGGGAATTAACTAATTAGGGCACATGAGTTAGTGAAAGGAGGATAACACCTTGAGCGAAAGAGGATTTAGAAAAGTTAGAGTTGGCAAGGTTGTCAGCGATAAAATGGATAAAACTATCGTAGTGGCAATTGAAGATAAGGTAAAGCACCCCTTATATGGTCGAATTATCAAGAGAACCAAGACCTACAAGGCTCACGATGAAGAGAACACTTGTGGTATTGGCGACATAGTAGAGATAATGGAAACTAGGCCAATAAGCAAAGATAAGCGGTGGAGAGTAACCGAGATTGTTGAAAAAGCAAAGTAATAGGCAAAAGGTTAGGACCGTGAAAGGAGGTTCACTCAGATGATTCAAGTCCAAACGTTATTAAAGGTTGGAGACAACACTGGAGCTAAGAAGTTGATGTGCATCAAGGTTTTGGGGGGCTCCAAGCGACGCTATGCCACTGTAGGAGACATCATTGTTTGTTCAGTAAAAGAAGCAACACCAGGTGGCGTTGTTAAGAAAGGTGACGTAGTTAAGGCAGTTATCGTACGCACTAAAAAAGAAATCAGAAGACCAGATGGTTCTTATATCAGATTTGATGAAAACGCAGCAGTTATCATCAATGAGCAAAAAAACCCTAAAGGTACAAGAATCTTTGGGCCAGTTGCTAGAGAACTCAGGGATAGAGATTTTATGAAGATTATTTCATTAGCTCCTGAAGTGCTGTAATATATACCACTAAACGAGCAAAAGGTGGAGGTGAACAGATTTGTCAGCACCAAAGTTAAAGGTAAAAAAAGGTGACACAGTAGTAGTCATCGCTGGAAAAGACTTAGGAAAAAAAGGCAAGATTACTGAGGTGGCAGCTAAGGATAGCAAGGTATTTGTAGAAGGCGTAAACATTGTTAAAAGACATACTAAAGGAACTCAGAAAATGCCTCAAGGCGGTATCGTTGAAAAAGAAGCAGCAGTCCACGTGTCCAATGTAATGTACTACTGTGATAAGTGTAAAAGCGGTGTACGAGTAGGCAAAAAGGAAAAAGATGACGGCCAACGAGTGCGAATCTGCAAAAAGTGCGGCATTGAACTAGATAAATAGTCTGCTGGGAAAGGAGGCAAATAAGATACTATGGCTAGAATGAAGGAAAGATATAAAAATGAAATTGCTCCTAAGTTAATGGAGAAATTTGGATATAAAAACATTATGGAAATTCCTAAGCTGGAAAAAGTTGTAGTAAATATGGGTGTGGGCGAGGCAATTCAAAACTCTAAAGCCCTAGATGCGGCAGTAGAAGATTTGAAATTGATCACTGGCCAAAAGCCTCAGGTAACTAAAGCAAAAAAATCTATCGCTGGCTTTAAGCTTCGTGAAGGAATGCCAATTGGTGCTAAGGTTACACTAAGAGGTGAAATAATGTGGGAGTTTGTGGATAAGCTATTAAATATAGCGCTACCCCGAGTTCGGGACTTCCGCGGTGTAACTCCTAAAGCCTTTGACGGCAGAGGAAACTACACCTTGGGAATTAAAGAGCAGCTTATTTTCCCAGAGATTGAATATGATAAGGTGGATAAGGTTAGAGGAATGGATATCGTTTTTGTAACTACAGCAGAAACTGACGAAGAGTCAAGAGAGATGCTTAGATACATGGGAATGCCATTTAGAGATTAATAAAACCTAATGCCAAAGTGAAGGAGGTTTAGCTTGTGGCAAAAACGTCAATGAAAGTAAAACAACAACGGGAGCAAAAATTCAGCGTTCGAGCATACAATAGATGCCGAGTATGTGGTCGTCCTCATGCGTACATGAGAAAATTCGGCCTATGCCGTATCTGCTTCCGTGAATTAGCATACAAAGGTGAAATACCTGGCGTTACAAAAGCTAGCTGGTAGGGATTAGTAGGAAGGGGGTTAAAAATTATGGTAATGACAGATCCAATTGCAGATTTTCTAACTCGGATAAGGAATGCCAACACTGCAATGAAGGAAACTGTAGAAGTTCCTGCTTCCAATGTGAAAAAGGGCTTGGCGGAAATTCTAAAATCTGAGGGATTCATTAAAGAATTTGAGTATATCGAAGATGGCAAACAAAATGTCATCCGTATGTACTTGAAATACGGTAGCAGCAAGGAAAGAGTTATTTCCGGCTTAAAGAGAATCAGTAAGCCTGGTTTAAGAGTATACGTAGGTAAGGATGAGCTTCCTAAAGTATTAGGCGGCTTAGGAATAGCGGTTATATCTACTTCTAAAGGCTTAATGTCTGACAAGGAAGCTCGCAAATTGGGCTTAGGTGGAGAAGTAGTTTGCTACGTTTGGTAATAAGCAGCATAGATGTAGGGGGTGTAAAAATTGTCTAGGATAGGTAAATTGCCTGTGGAAATACCAGGTGGTGTAGATGTTACTATTGACGGCTCGGCTGTTACAGTTAAAGGACCAAAGGGCCAGCTAGCTAGAAACTTTCACCAGGAGATTTCCATTGTAAAAGAAGATAACGCACTTGTTGTTACTAGACCCAGTGATCACAAGTTTCACCGCTCACTTCACGGCTTGACAAGAGCCCTGTTACAAAACATGGTTGAGGGTGTATCTAAGGGGTTGGAAAAGACGCTTGAGTGAGTTGGTGTGGGATACAGG